>JADGAL010000053.1 GCA_015232025.1 Alphaproteobacteria bacterium | reverse complement strand
CAGCGCTCGGCGACCCGGCCGCCCAGATGTCCGGCCAGCAGCAGGATCGGGCCGAAGCCGGCGCCGACCGCCCGCTCGATCAACAGATCGAGGAACGGCCGCCCGCCAACCGGCAGCAGCGGCTTGGGGGTGTCGGCGGCAAGCGCGCCCAAACGGCTGCCCCGTCCCCCGACCAGCATGGCGAACTGCATCACACTCTCCTTCGACCGTTAACCAACCGGTAAGGATCGGCCGGCCAGAATCCGACGCAGCGATCGGAGGCCGCGATGCCCGGCATATTGGACGACCTCAACCTTCTCAGGAAGTACGACGCCTACGCCTTCGACTACATCGAATATCCGCACAAAAGCTTCTGGTCCGACAAGGTGACCGACGCCGAGGTGCGCGAAGCCCTCGACGAGGTTTTCCTGGCCCGGCCGGACGAGCCGGTGCTGCTTTATCTCCACATCCCGTTTTGCCAGCAGCTTTGCTGGTTCTGCATCTGCCATCGCGAGATCACCCGCGATTACGAGCGGGTGCGCCAGTATCTCGACGAGGTGCTGCTGCCCGAGATCGACCTTCTGATCGCCCATTGCCAAGCGCGCGGCATCCGCCCGAACATCCGCCAAGTCTATATGGGCGGCGGCACGCCGACCTATCTGAACGAAGCGGATTTCGACCGGCTGTTCGAGCGCCTGGCGCCGATCCTCGACACGCGCCGCCTCGACGATTTCGCCATCGAGGTCGATCCGCGCCGCGTCGATGTCGAGCGCCTGCGTTTCTACGCCAGCCGGGGCATCAACAAGATCTCGTTCGGCATCCAGGACTTCGATCCCCAGGTGCAGGAGGCGGTCAACCGCGTCCAGCCGCCCGAGCTGATCGAGCGCCTGCTGACCCCCGAGGTGCGCAAGGCGTTCCCCAGCATCAATTTCGACCTGCTGGTCGGGCTGCCGCGCCAGACGACGGACAGCATCCGCGCCACCGTCGAACGCACCGTGGCGATGCGCCCCGACCGCATCTCGCTGGCCTATGTCCATTACGGGCCGAAGTTCCACCCGCACCAGACCCAGATGAACCGCCAGGAGCTGCTGCCCGACTTCTTCGGCCGCCGCCGGCTGTTCGTCGAGGCGCTGAAGGTGCTGGAGACCAGCGACTACGTCCGCACCGGCTTCGAGCATTTCGCCCTGCCCGGCGACCGCGTCGCCCAGGCGGTGGCCGAGGGCACCGCCACCTACACCTCGCTGGGCGCCGTGTCGGGCGATTGCGGCACCGTCATCGCCCTGGGCTCGGCCAGCTACAGCACGATCGGCCAACGCTTCCAGGTGCAGTGGCTCTACGAGCGCGAGCCCTATGTGGCGGCCCTGAAGGACGGCCGCTTCCCGGTGTTCCGCGGCCATCGCCTGACCGACGAGGACATCGTGCGCCGCGACCTGATCAAGTCCTTGCGCACCTATTTCACCCTCGACATCCGCGCCTTCGAGGCCCGCCACGCGCTCGACTTCGCCAGCCACTTCGCCCGCGAACTGGGCGTCTTGGCGGAATTCGTCCAGGACGGACTGGTCGAGCTGTCGTCCGACCGCCTGACCCTGACCCCGATCGGCCGCCACTTCGCCAATCTGACCGCCAGCGTGTTCGACGCCTACGTCACCGCCCCCCGCTTCGACGCCAACATTCCGGTGCGTATGACCGAGGCGGGGTGACTATCACGAAAGAATCACCCCTGTTGCCCCTGTAGCTTTTGAGCTACACTCGGGCCATGATGAACCTTCTTCGATATCAGCGCGAAGACGGCCGGGAACCGTTCACGGAATGGCTCGGTGGCCTGCGAGACACTGTGGCGCAAGCTCGCATCCGGGTCCGCTTGCGGCAAGTGGAAGCCGGCAACTTCGGTGATTGCGAGCCGGTCGGGGAAGGCGTGATCGAGCTTCGGGTCCATGTCGGAGCCGGATACCGGGTGTATTGCGGCCGCCACGGCAAGAGCGTCGTGCTCCTGCTGTGTGGGGGCGACAAGGACGGCCAAGTGGCTGACATCAAGCGGGCGAAGGCGTTGTGGTCGGAATGGAAACGGAGGCAATCGTGAGAAATCTGACGGGCGTCGTGTCCCACCACGAGGCGGAAGTGGCCGAATTGCGTGCCAACCGGGAGTTGGCGGTGGAATATCTGAAGGCGGCGATGGAATCGCTCGACGATCCGGATGACAGGGCCGCGGGCCTGCTGGCTTTGCGCACCGTGGCCGAGGCCTATGGTGGCCTGGGGGCGGTGGCGGCGGAAGCCGGCATCAGCCGGGAGGCGCTGTACCGTGCGCTGTCCCCCAAGGGCAATCCGACGCTCAAGACGCTGCTGGCGGTGCTCAAGACGGTCGGCCTCCGGTTGTCGGTGCAACCGGAGCATCACGTCGCCGCGTGACGGGAAATCTGGCGACCGATATCAGGCCATGGTCCACGAGCCTGAATCGACGTCGTAGCCCAGGCGCGTGAGGCAATCCATGAGCTTGCGTTCGGACAGATTGCTGAAGTCGCCACGCAGCATAGCCGATACCTTCGGCTGCGGAATACCCATGCGGCGGCCCGCCTCCTCCCGCGTCAACTTCAAGGTTCGCATGGCTCTGGCGATTTCGAACACCAAACCGGCCTTGACCAGACGCTTTTCCGCATTGGGCAAACCCAGGTCGGCGAAAACATTGCCGGAGCTTCGTTCCATTTCGGCGTCGTCCATGGCGGTCGTGGGCATTCCTCATTTCCTTCGCGGCATCTAGGATCAGCCGCGCGACAGGTCGCCGAACATCTCGTTGGCTTGGCGCGTCGCCAGGGTGGTGAGGCGCAGTTTGGCGATGTCGGCGGGGGCTTGGTCGTGGATGCGCGCCATGGCGTTGGCGACGTGGGGCGATGGGCGCCCGGCGGTGCCCAGGTGGCGCGCCACCATATGCAGCATCAGGCGTTGGGCGAAGGGTTCGGTCACCTCGCGGCCGATGCCCATGTCCTGTTCCATGCGCGCGACCAGGAAATCGACCGAGCGGCGCATGTGCAGCGAGAAGTCGTCGCGGAAGAAGATCGCCGGCCACACCGAGCCGCCCGAGCGGGTCTCGTGAAAGCCGCGCAGGCAGAACAGTTCGTCGAAGATGCGGCCCTTGCCGCGTAGGGCCAAGTCCATGCTGACCGCGAACTGGGCGGCCCAGCCGCCGATCTTCGCCGCCACCACGCCGTCCATCGCCGCCAGATACACGTCGCGGCGGCACACGGCGAAGAATTGGTGCGAATACTCGCCCTCCATGCGGCGCAGCCGGTCGAAGCCGCGCTCCTCGTCATAGCCGAAGCGGGCCACGCCCTGGACGCCGACCTCGTCCTCGGAGATGGTCGAGAAGATGTAGGCGCCGTCCGCCAGCGCGTAGTCGGGATGGTCGCGCAGGAAGGCCACGCAGGTCTCGACCAGGTTGGCGGCGTAGATGTCGTCGTCGCAGTTCAGCAACACGAATTCGGATTTGGCTTCGCGCACGCCCGAGGCGATGTCGACGAAGAAGCCCTGCACCGGCTCGTCGCCCGGCGCCTTGGCCATCGGCAGATGGCGGATGGTCATCTCGGGGAAGGCTTCGATGACCGACAGGGTCTCGGCCATCCGGCGCTCGTCCGAGGCGTCGGCCACCAGGATGGTGCCGGCGAAGCCCTGGGCGCGCCAGGACAGCAGGGTGCGCGCCACGAACCAGGGCCGGTTGCGGGTGGGTAGGACGATGCTGAACAGGGCGCCGTCGTCGATCATCATGGCGTGGTCCCCGCGCGCATCATCGGACCAGCCCCCGTTCGGCGAAGAAGGCGGCGAAGCGTTCGGCGACGTGAGCCCGCGCCGCCGGGCCGACATGCTGGTGGCAGCCGATCGAGAAGCCGCCATCCATCACCCGGTCCGAGTGGCGCAATTCCCCCGCCACCCGATGCGGATGCGGCGCGAGGCCGGGCTGACGCGCCACGTTGCCGCAGATGATCGGCCGGGTCTCGACGCCCCCCGCCTCGAGATGGGCGCGCAAGGCGCCGACCCGGAACGGCGCCGTCTCGGCGACCTGGACCGCGAAGGTCATCCAGGAGTGGAAGCCGCCTTCGGTCTCGTCCTGGAAGGACAGGAACTCGGCGAAGGGCGACAGCGCGTCGCGGTACCAAGCCGCCAATGCGCGGCGGAAGGCGACGAAGCCGTCCAGCTTGGGCAGTTGCACCTGGCCGATGGCGCCCTGCAACTCGGTGGGGCGCAGATTGTAGCCCAGATTGACGAACAGGAAGCGCGGGTCGATGTCGGGATGGCGGTCGTACCAGGGCTTGGGATCCTCGACCTCGCGCACCCAGCCATGGGCGCGCAGGATGCGCATGGTCTCGGCCAGATCGAAGTCGTCGGTCAGGCAGACGCCGCCTTCCAGCGTGGTGATGTGGTGCGAGTAGTAGGTGCTGAAGGTGCCGACCCGGCCGAAGCGGCCGACCGCCGTGCCGCGGAACGAGGCGCCCAGGGCCTCGCAGCAATCCTCGATCAGGATCAGGCCGCGGCGCCGGCAAATCTCGGTCAGGACGTCCATGCGGCAGGGATTGCCGTAGACATGGACCGGCATCAGGCCGCGCGTCTTGGGGCCGATGGCCCGCTCGACCGCCTCGGGATCGATGTTGAGGGTGCGCGGCTCGATATCGACCACCACCGGCACCAGCCCCAACTGGATCAGCGGCCAGACGGTGGTCGACCACGACAAGGCCGGCACGATCACCTCGTCGCCGGGCCGCAGGCCGTCGCGCGTCTCGTGGTTGGCGACCGCCGCGACCGCCAGCAGATTGGCCGACGAGCCCGAATTGACCATGGTGCCGTGCGCGGCGCCGTGATGGCTTTTGAACTGGGCCTCGAAGGCCAGCACCTTGGCGCCCATGGTGACCCGCGTCTCCATCAGGCAGTCGAGCGCCGCCATCACCTCGTCGGGGCCGAAGGTCGGCTCGTGCAGCCGCACCTTGGGGGCGCTTGGATCGAAGGCGAAGTCGTTGCGGGCGATCCAGCCGGCCTCGACGGCGGCGCGTAGGGTATCGGTCAAGTCAGCATCTCTTTCACGGCGGCTGCGATCCGCTCGGGGGTGGGCGTGCCGTTCTCCAGGTGGCGCGAGGCCCCCGGCGAGCGGTCGGCCATGCCAAGCGCGCGCACCCGCGCCCCCGTGGCGTCCATCAATTCATAGGCGATCGAGCGGGCCGCGCCGGCCACCTCGTAGGCCGAGTCGAGCATCAGGCCCTTGCCGGTGCGGCGCAGCGGCGCCAGGGTGCGCTCGGACAATTCGAAGGGCTTCAGCCACAGCACGTTGACCAGATCGCAGACGATGCCTTGCTCGGCCAGCATGCGCACCGCCTCGCGCGCCGTGAAGCGCGCCGCCGAGGCGGCGTAGATCGTGAACACCGACTGGTCCGAGACGATGTCGGGCAGTTCCTCGGCGCTGCGGAAACAACGGCGATGCTCGCTGACGAACAGCGGATCGTCGTGGGTCATGTACCAGTCCCAGATTTGCCGGTACTCGCCGGGCGTCATCGGCGCGCAGACCGGCAGGCCGGGCATGTGCATGAAGATGCTGTGATAACAGTTGCTGTGGACCGGCCCCAGACCGTTGCCCTCGTCGGCGATGGCGCGCACGAAGACCGGGCAGGAATAGCCCCAGATCTCCTTGCACTTGGCCGCGTAATTGACGATCGGGCTGGAGTTCAGCCACAGGAAGCTTTGATAGCGGATCACGAAGATCGGCCGCCGGCCGGCCACCGCCATGCCGACCGCCATGCCGGCGCCGGCCACGTCGGTCATCGGCAGTTCGATCAGGCCCTCGGTCTGCGCCGGGATGGTGTTCTGAATCCAGCCCACCGCCGAAAGGCACTGGCCCAGCACGACCCCGTCGTTCTCGGCGATGTGGCCGCGGATTATTTCGCGGATCGTGTCCGCAACCGTGAGGTCCATAGCTCTTCCACGCCTTTTTCGGTTTCGCTCTCGATCGCCGCCGCCTTGTCGGCGAGGCCCAATTCGGCCAGCGTCTCCCTGACCAGGGCGAAGCGGTCCCAATCGGCGTTGTCGTCGCTGCCCGTGCCGACATGCCACAGTCCCCGGCAGGTGCGGACGTTCATCACCGCCGGCAGCCGGTCGGACAGGGTCTCGGCCCAATGGGCGACCAGCCAGGGATCGTCGGCGATGTCCACCGCCTCGATGCCGAAGCCGCGCGCCACGTCGGCCAGCAGCCATTCGCGGCGGTCGCGGGTGGGGGTGAGCACCGACAGGTCGTTGTCCTCGCAGACGAACAGGATCGGCAGCTTGCGGCTGGCGGCCATCCCCAAGGTGGCGAGCACGTAATCCTCCTCGGCGGCGCCATCGCCGAACACGCTGACCACCCGCTCGCCGGGGCGCGCCAGGGCGATGCCCGCCGCCACCGGCACCTGATCGCCGATCAGCCCGATGTGGCCGACGATGCGCCGCTCGATGTCATGGATCGGCGGCGAGCCGCCCATGCCGCCGCAGCAGCCGGTGGGCAGGCCAAGCAACTCGTCGACCAGGGGCTCGTGCCGGCCGTCAAACGCCAGATAGAACGAGTGTCCGCGATGCTGGCCCAGCAGCCACGAGCCCCTCATCGCCATCGACACGCCGGCCGCCACCGATTCCTGACCGACCGAGAGATAGATCAGGGTGTCGACGTCCTTCTCGATCTGGCCCCGCCGCGCCCGCAGATCGAAATGGCGGATCTCGCAGAGACGGCGGAACAGTTCCAGCGTGCGCGCCTCGGGCCAAGTCGCGGCCAAGCCGGGAATGGCGCCCAGATCGGGGCGGCGCAAGTCGGCACGGCCGGCATCGTCACAACACACCATGATTACGATCTTCCCTGCCGTTTATGCCCGTGCCGGAGCGAATCGTTTAAGCAAGTTGGCGACATCGTCGTCAACGATCATCTTTTTCTTGGCCGCCAGATCCTTGAAGGCTTCATGAAACGCCTCGAAGGTCTGATCGTCGAGGGTCACGCCCAGCGACTGGGCCTTGGTCATCAGGGCGTGGCGGCCCGACAGCTTGCCCAGGTCCAGCCGGAACGCTCCGGCGCCGACGCTTTCGGGGCTGATGATCTGATAGGTCAGGGCGTTGCACAGCATGCCGTGCTGGTGGATGCCCGATTCGTGGCGGAAGGCGTTGCCGCCGACGATCGCCTTGTTGGGCGCCACCGCCATGCCGGCCAAGCGCTCGACCAGACGGCTGGTCTCGACGATGTGGCGGGTGTCGATGTCGGCCTCGGCGCCCCACTGGCCGGGGCGGGTTTTCAGCGCCATCACCACCTCTTCGAAGGGGGCGTTGCCGGCCCGCTCGCCGATGCCGTTGATGGTGCATTCGGCCTGTCCGGCTCCGGCGGCGATGCCGGCCAGGGTGTTGGCGGTGGCGAGGCCCAGATCGTCGTGGCAGTGGGTGGCGATCACCGCGTCCTTGGCGCCGGGCACGTTGTCGAGCACCGCCTTGACGAGCGCGCCATATTCATGGGGCGCGGCGTAGCCCACCGTGTCGGGGATTTCGAGCGTGCGGGCGCCGGCCTCCAGCGCCGCCGCGAACACCTGGAACAGGAAGGCGGGATCGCTGCGGGTGGCGTCCTCGGCGGCGAATTCGACGTCTTCGACCAGCGAACGGGCATGGGCCACCGACTCGCGGGTGCGCGCCAGGCATTCCTCGCGGCTGATCTTCAGCTTGTGTTCGAGATGCAGGTCCGAGGTCGCCAGAACCACCTGGATGCGCGGCCTGAGCGCCGGCCGCAGCGCCTGATGGGCGGCGTCGATGTCCTTGTGGTGGGCACGCGCCATCGAGCAGATCACCGGCGCGCCGGGCTGGCCGCCCAGCTCGCGGGCGATCAGGTTGACGCCCTTCCAATCCGAATCGGAGGCCACCGCGAAGCCGGCCTCGATGATCGGCAGGCCCATCCGCACCAGTTGGCGGGCGATCTCCAGCTTTTCCTCGGGGAAGAAATTGACGCCCGGCGACTGCTCTCCGTCGCGCAGGGTGATGTCGTTGAACAGGATCTTGCGCATGGGGTGGCTCCAGTTACGCGACCTTGACGAGGGACTCGGCGAAGGCGACCAGCCGGCGGGTGCCCTCCAGCACGTCGTCAAGCCGGCCGCAGGTGGCGATGCGGACGTGCCGATCCCAGGTCGGCCCGAAACTGCGCCCCGGCGTCACCGCCGTGTGGCGCTCCTCCAGCAGGCGGTGGGCGAACTCCATGTCGTCGAGCCCGGTGGCGACGATGTCGACCAGAAAATAGAAACCGGCATGCGGGGCCACTCGACGCAGCGCGGCCGAGCGGCTCAATTCAGCGTCGCACAGGGCGGTGGCATGGGCGCAACGCGCGCGCACCCCCGCCGTATAGCGGTCCAGCCGGCGCAGGCCGGCGGCGCAGCCCATCTGGGTAAAGATCGGCAGGCACGAGATCAGGGTCGAGGTCGACAGCGACACCTTGCCGATCACCTCGGCGTCGCCCACCGCGAAACCGGTGCGGAAGCCGGGCACCGAAAACATCTTCGAGAACGACCCGATCACCAACACATGGGGAAGGCCCAGACCGGCCAGACTGAAGAAGGGCCGGGCGAACGAGACCTCGGCATAGGTCTCGTCGCTCAACAGCCAAATGCCCCGCCGCTCGCATTCGCCGGCCAAGCGCTCCAGCGCCTCGCGGCGGTAGACCGCCCCGGTGGGGTTGTTGGCCGAGTTGACGATGATGGCGCGCGGCCGGGCGGCCAGCGCGGTGTCGATCGCGTCGTTGGTCAAATCGAAGCCGTGGGCGGCGCTCAATCCGACATCGATGATTTCCAGGCCGACGTAATCCGCCGACGCCCAGTAGGTGGGAAAGGCCGGGCTGAACAGCACCACGCGATCGCCCGGATCGCAGGTCAGCTCCAGAAACTGGGTGATCAGCAGATTGGCCGGGCTGATCGCGACATTGGCCTCGGTCAGGGCGCGCCCGGTCGATGCCTGGAAATAGGACGCCACGCCCTGGCGCAGCACCGGCAGGCCGGCCGAGTAGGTGTAGCCGACATGGCGATGGGACAGCGCGTCGACCGCCTTGTCCAGCAATTCGCGCGGCGGCGCCTGCCGCGGATTGCCCAGTTCCAAGTGATAGACGTGTGCGCCGGTCTCCTCGATCTTCTTGGCCCGTTCAAGGACCAGAAACATCTCCTGCCCCACCAGGGCGCGACCGCGCCGGGAGAATTCGAGGGTCATTATACGCGCCTCAACAATGCTGCAGCCCCTTGGGCTCGTAGACGACGATCTTGCTGCCCGAGAGGTCGAAATCGACCGGCGTGGCGACCAGCCGGCGCAGGCGCTCGCGCACCTTGGGCTGGTCCTTCTTGTCGACGATCAGTAGCATAAAGCCGCCCCCGCCCGCACCCAGCAGTTTGCCGCCGATGGCGCCCGCCGCGCGAGCCTCGGCATAGATCTCGTCGACCGCCTGGTTCGAGACGCGGTCGGCCAGTTCGCGCTTCAACATCCAGGAATCGTGCAGCATCTCGCCCAGCACGCGGGCCGGCGCCTTGGGGTCGGTGATCACGCCGACCGCCTCGTCGACCATGGCGACCATGCGGTCGATGTGGCTCCGGCGACGATCCAGATTGAGAATCTGGTCGCGCGCCACGTCCGAGGCGATGCGCGACAGCCCGGTGAAGAACAGCATCATCGAATCGCGGATCGTCTCGCGCCGGGCCAGCGGCAAGACGATCGGCCGCACGTCGAAGCCGCCGTCGTGATGGAAGTCGATGCGGTTGAAGCCGCCATAGGCCGCCCAGATCTGGTCTTGCGAGCCGACATGCTCGCCGATCACGTCCTGCTCGACATGGATCGCCTGCTCGGCCAGCGCCTTCTTGGGCACCATGCGGCCGGCATAGGCGTGCAAGGCGTTCAGCAGCCCCACCGTGAAGGACGAGCTGGACCCGGTGCCCGACCGCGCCGGCAGATCGCCGTCGTGATGCAGCTCGAGCCCCTCGGTCACGCCCATCTCGGCGAACACCGCGCGCACCGCCGGATGCTGGATCTCGGCGATCTCGTTCACCGTCTCGGCGCGCGAATAGACGATGCGGTGCTTGTGGTCGAAGAACGGGGGCAGCGCGCGGACGCTGATATAGACGTATTTGTCGATCGCGAAGCCGACCACGGCGCCGCCGTGCTGGTGGTACCATTGAGGATAATCGGAGCCGCCGCCGAACAGCGAAATCCGCAAGGGAGTTCGGCAAATGATCATGTCGCCACCCTCCACAACTCCCATTCTGGAGTCAGACGAGTGAACAATTCCCCAACTTCCTTGGGGAACCCTTCGCCCGGAGTCTGGGCCAAGCGCTTCGTCTGGAACAGTTTCTTCGTGCTCGCCAGCCTTGTCAACATCCAAGGAAAAAGGCGGGAGATGTGGCTGGCAAGCTACGGTTTCTTAACCATGGAGCGTCAAAGGTTACTTTTTCCTGTACCGGTCGGCGTTTTTTTGCTTCCCTGGTCGAAACAAGGAGTCGCTCGACAGAATGTCCGGCATTCCGCACCCGGTCCGGGTCGCCCTGGCCCAGATCAACAACAGTTTCTCGGGCCAGAACTACCTGCCCTATTCGGCGGGGGTGCTACAGGCTTGGGTCCAAGGCCGGGCGCCCGATCCGGCGCGCTATCGCTTCCTGCCGCCGCTTTACAAGCGCGTCCCCGTGCGCGACGCGGTGCGCGACCTGATGGACGCCGACGTGGTCGGCTTCAGCGCCTATGTCTGGAACGTGGCGATATCGCTCGAGATCGCGCGGCGGCTCAAGGCGGTCCGGCCCGAGGTGCTGATCGTGTTCGGCGGGCCGCAAATTCCCGATCACTCCCAGCCCTTCCTCGAAGCGCATCGCGGCGTGGTCGACGTGGTGGTGCATGGCGAGGGCGAGCGTAGCTTCCTGGCCCTGCTCGAAGCCTTCCCCGGACGCGACTGGTCGGACATTCCGGGTCTGGCCTGGCTCGACGCCGACGGGGTGATGGTGCGCACGCCCGCCGCGCCGCGCCTGCGCGATCTGTCCGAGCTGCCGTCGCCCTTCCTGACCGGAGTGTTCGACTCCCTGATCGACGACAATCCCGCCGAGACCTGGATCGGTCTGTGGGAGACCAATCGCGGCTGCCCGTTCCGCTGCACCTATTGCGACTGGGGCTCGGCCACCGCCGCCAAGGTGGTGCAGTTCGAGTTGGACCGCCTGAAGGCCGAGGCCGAGTGGTTCGGCGAACGCCGCATCCAGTTCATCTTCTGCTGCGACGCCAATTTCGGCATCCTGAAGCGCGACGTCGAGCTGGCCCATCATGTGGCCGATGTGAAAAAGCGCCTGGGCTTCCCCCACGCCCTGTCGGTGCAGAACACCAAGAACGCCACCGAGCGCGCCTACGAGACCCAGAAGATCCTATCCGACGCCGGGCTGAGCAAGGGCGTCGCGCTGTCGATGCAAAGCCTCGACCCGACCGCCCTGGCCAACATCAAGCGCGACAACATCTCGCTCGACACCTTCGTCGAGTTGCAGAAGCGTTTCACCGAGGACGGCGTCGAGACCTTCTCGGACCTCATCCTCGGCCTGCCGGGCGAGACCTTCGACAGCTTCGCCGACGGCATCGGCGCGCTGATCGCCACCGGGCAGCACAACCGCATCCAGTTCAACAACCTGACCATCCTGCCCAACGCCGAGATGGCGGCGCCCGACTACCGCCGCCAATTCGGACTGGTCACCGTCGAGAACCGCATCGTCAACATCCACGGCGCCCGCGTCGAGATCGAAGACGACGTGGACGAGGTCCAGGAGATGGTGGTCGGCACCGCCTCGATGCCGCCCGAGGACTGGGCGCGCACCCGCGCCTTCAGTTGGATGACGGCGCTTCTGCATTTCGACAAGCTGGTCCAGATCCCCTTCGTGCTGGCCCATCACCTGGCCGGCGCCCCCTATCGCGCCCTGATCGACGCCTTCATGGAGGCCCAGGCCGGCGAGCATCCCCTGATCGCCTCGATCCGCGACTTCTTCCTCGACGAGGCCCGCGCCATCCAGGCCGGCGGGGTCGAGTTCCATTACTCCGAACGCCATCTCGGCATCCACTGGCCGGCCGACGAATACGTCTTCCTCGATCTGGTCGAGCGCGGCCGGCTGGACGATTTTTATCGCGAGGCCGGCGGCCTGATCGCCCGCGCCGCGCCGGGTCTCGATCCCACCGTGCTCGACGACGGCTTGCGCATCAACGCGGCGATGATAAAGCGCCCCTTCCTGCGCGACGAGGCGGTGCTCGACCTGGGCTCGGACGTGCTGGGCTTCTGGCGCGCGGCGCGCCGCAACCGGCCTTGCCCGCTCGACCGCGCGCCGGTCCGGGTGATCGTCGATCGGCACACGGAGCACTGGGACGATCTGGCGACCTGGTGTCGCGAGGTGGTCTGGTGGGGCAACAAGAAGGGCGCCTATCTCTACGGCGCCGAGGCCGACACGCCGCACCTCGCCCGGCTGGCGGGGCATTGGTGATGCGTCGCCGCCAATTGGGCCGCGAGGGGCCACTGGTCTCGGAGATCGGCTTCGGCGCCTGGGGCATCGGAGGGCCGCGCCCCGGTCTGCGCGCCTATGGTCCCGTCGACGACGCCGTGTCGCTGGACGCCCTCGACCACGCCCTGGCGGCCGGCATCACCTTCTACGACACGTCGAGCCTTTACGGCCTGGGCCACAGCGAGCGGCTGATCGGCCGCGCCTTCGCGGGGCGCCGCGACGAGGTGGTGATCGCCACCAAGGCCGGCTTCGACGCCCAGGGCCGACCCGACTTCCGGCCCGACAGCTTGCGCGCCTCGCTGGAAGGATCGCTGCGCGACCTTGGCACCGATCGCGTCGATCTGTTCCAGCTTCACGATCCCGACCTCGCCCAGTTGCGGGCCGAGCCGGCCATCCTGGCCGCCGTCTGGGACTTCCGCCGCGAGGGCAAGGCGGGCCGCATCGGCGTCTCGCTGAAGAACCCGCTCGACGGCATCGCGGCCATCGAGGCGTTCGGCTTCGAGGTGGTGCAGATCAACCTCAACATGATGGATGTGCGGGCCGTCGAATGCGGCCTGCTCGACTTCGCCGCGTCGCGCGGCGTGGGCGTCGTCGCCCGCACGCCGCTGTGCTTCGGCTGGCTGTCGGGAACCCTTTCCGCCGACACCGCCTTTCCGCCCGACGATCATCGTTCGGCGTGGCCGGCCGGGCAGCGCGCCGCCTGGAGCGAAGGCGCCGTCCTGCTTCTGAACACGGTTCAGGCGGACGGCCAGACCGGCGCCCAGAAGGCCTTGCGCTTCTGCCTGTCCTATCCCGGCGTCTCGACGGTGATTCCGGGCCTTTCCACCCCGGCCGAGGTGGACGAGAACGCCGCCGCCGCGGCCCTTGGCCCGCTGCCCGACGCGCAGCGCCAACGCATCGAGGCGATCAACCGCGAACGGAGCTTCTTCGTTCGCCGAGGGGAGGGATGATGACGCGAACGGTCCTGGTCTGCGGCGCCACCGGCTTCATCGGCCGCAACGTCGCCGAGGCGCTGGCGGCGCGGGGCGACCGGGTGATCGCCGTCCATCACCGCCGCCCGCCCTTCGAGCACCCGAACATCCGCTGGGTGCGGGCCGACCTGACCAGCGCCCAGGACGTCGAGCGGGTGGTCGAAGGCGTCGACGCGATCGTGCAGGCCGCCGCCGTCACCTCGGGGGCGCGCGACATCATCGAACGGCCCCACATCCACGTCACCGACAACGCGGTGATGAACTCGCTGCTGTTCCGCGCCGCGCACGAACGGGGCGTCGGGCATTTCATCCTGTTCAGTTGCAGCATCATGTACGCCTCGGCCGAGGAACCCCGCAAGGAAGGCGACTTCGACGCCAACGCCGAGATGCATCCCAACTATTTCGCGGGCGGCTGGAACAAGGTCTATTTCGAGAAGATGGCCGAGTTCTTCTCCCGCTGCGGCAAGACCCGCTTCACCGCGATCCGCCATTCCAACATCTATGGCCCGCACGACAAGTTCGACCTGGAGCGCAGCCACGTCTTCGGCGCCTCCCTGACCAAGGTGATGACCGCCCGCGACGGCCGCATCGTCGTCTGGGGCCCCGGCGAGGAGGCCCGCGACGTGCTGTATGTCGGCGATCTGGTCGCCTTCGTCCAAGCCGCGCTCGACCGCCAGACCACCGCCTTCGAGCTGGTCAATGTCGGAAGCGGCGTGGCGGTGCCGGTCAAGGAACTGGTGGCGCGCATCGTCGCGGTGTCGGGCCGCCAGCTCGCCATCGAGCACGATCTGTCGCGCCCCGCCATCCGCACCTCGGTGTGCCTGGACTGCGCCCGCGCCCGCGACTTGTTCGGCTGGGAACCGCGCGTGCCGCTCAACGAGGGCATCGCCCGCACCATCGCCTGGTGGCGCGCCAATGTGGGAGAACCGTCATGACCGGCACGATCGTGGTGACCGGCGCCAGCCGGGGCATCGGCGCCGCCACCGCCCGCCTGCTGGCGGCGCGCGGCTTCGCCGTTTGCGTCAATTATCACTCCTCGGAAGGCGCCGCGGCGGCGGTGGTCGAAGACATCCGCCAAGCCGGCGGCGCCGCGCTGGCCGTGCAAGCCGACATCGCCCGCGAGGATCAGGTCCAGGCGATGTTTCAGCGCATCGACCGCGAGCTTGGCCCCCTGCGCGGCTTGGTCAACAACGCCGCCGACATCACGCCGCGCGCCGACATCCTGAGCATGAGCCCGGACGCCTTCCGCCGCTGCCTCGACGTCAACGTCACCGGCGCCTTCCTGTGCTGCCGCGAGGCGGTGCGCCGCATGTCGACCGCCCTCGGCGGCCAGGGCGGCGCGATCGTCAACCTGTCGTCCCAGGCCGGCACCTTCGGCGGCATGCGCATCACCGCCTACGCGTCAAGCAAGGCCGCCCTCAACACCTTCACCATCGGCCTGGC
>JADGAL010000052.1 GCA_015232025.1 Alphaproteobacteria bacterium | reverse complement strand
GTCGATCCCGCCCGCGTGGTGGTGACGATCGGCTCGTCGGGCGCCTTCGTGCTGGCCTTCCTGGCCGCCTTCGAGGCGGGCGACCGGGTCGCCCTGGCGGCGCCCGGCTATCCCGCCTATCGCAACATCCTGCAAGCGCTGGGCGTCGAGGTGGTGTCGCTGCCGGTCGGCCCCGAGACCCGCTTCCAGCCCAGCCCGGCGATGATCGAGGCGCTGGACGCGCCGCTCGACGGGCTGATCCTCGCCAGCCCGTCCAATCCGACCGGCAGCATGCTGCCGCCCGCCGAGGTCGCCGCCTTGGCCCGCCTGTGCCACGCCAAGGGCATCCGGCTGGTCTCGGACGAGATCTATCACGGCATCACCTATGGCTCGTCCCGCGCCGCCACGGCGGCCGGCCTGTCGCCCAGCGCCATCGTGGTCAACAGCTTCTCGAAATACTTCTCGATGACCGGCTGGCGGCTGGGCTGGATGGTGGTGCCCGAGGATTTGCTGCGCCCCATCGAATGTCTGGCGCAAAACCTGTTCATCTCGCCGCCGACCATCAGCCAGATGGCGGCTATCGAGGTGTTCGCCTGCAAGGACGAACTCGACGCCAATGTGGCGCGCTACGCCAGGAACCGCGACCTGCTGCTCGACGCGCTGCCCCAAGCCGGCTTCGACCGCCTGGCCCCGGCCGACGGGGCGTTCTACGTCTATGCCGACGTCTCGGCGATGACCAACGACTCCGCCGCCTTCTGCCGCCGCATCCTGGCCGAGACCGGCGTGGCGATCACCCCCGGCATCGACTTCGACCCCCAGCGGGGCCACCAGTTCGTGCGCTTCTCCTTCGCCGGCGCCACCCACGACATGGCCGAGGCGGCGCGCCGGCTGGCGGCGTGGACGCGGGCTTAGGCGGGAACCTCGCCCGCCATCTCGGGTTCACCCGGGCATGGAGTGCGACGCGCTGATCATCGGCGCCGGGCCGGCCGGGTTGACGGCGGGGGTCTATCTCGGGCGCTATCGCCGCCGCGTCATCGTGGCGGATGGCGGGCCGGGGCGGGCCAGCCTGATTCCGCTCAGCCACAACATGGCGGGGTTTCCCGATGGACTCTCCGGGCCGGATCTGCTGGCGCGGATGCGGGCGCACAGCTTGCGCTATGGCGCCGAGATCGTGCCCGGCGTGGTGACCGGCTTGGAGCGGGACGGGGCGGGATTCGCGGCGACGCTCGATGGCCGCCCGATCCGGGCGCGCGGCGTGATCATGGCGACCGGCGTGGCCGACATCGAGCCGGCGCTGCCCGATCTGGTCGACGCCATCGCGCGGGGGCTGATCCGCCATTGCCCGGTGTGCGACGGCTACGAGGTGATCGGCCAGCGCGTCGCGGTGATCGGCTTCGGCGCCAGCGCCCTGCGCGAGGCGTTGTTCCTGCGCACCTGGTCCGACGACGTCACGCTGCTGACCTTGGGCCAGCCGGCGTCGCTGACCGCCGAGGAGGCCCTGGCCCTGGCCAAAGGCGGGGTGGCGGTGGTGGTCGAGCCGGTGATCCGGGTGATGATCGTCGAAGGCCGCCTGACCGCCGTGGTCACGGCGAGCGGCGTCCCGCTGGCCTTCGACACCCTTTATTCCGCGCTGGGCGCGCGCAGCCGTTCGGACCTGGCGTTGAGCCTGGGGTGCGAGGCCGACGAGGCCGGCATCCTGCGCACCGACCAACGCGGCGAGACCTGCGTGCCCGGCCTGTTCGCGGCCGGCGACGTGAGTTCGGGCCTCAACCAGGTCGCGGTGGCGACGGGGCAGGCGGCCATCGCGGCGACCGCGATCCACAGGCGCCTGTTGGGCTTCGATTAGGCTCGTCACCCCCGCGAAAGCGCTAGGGCATGCACCCAACGTCATACCCGCGAAAGCGGGTATCTAGAGCACCACGATCGGATGGATACCCGCTTTCGCGGGTATGACGGCCAAAATCAGCGAGTTGGAAATCTCGATTCGGGGCTCTTCGCTTGGCGGCCACGCGACCCTGGCGCTTTCGCGGTATGACGGCCAGATTATTACCGCGCCATCGCCAGGCTTTGGCCGCGCGGGGTCACCACTTGGCAGGTTTGCTTGGCCCGTTCCATGCGCTTGCAGGTGTTGCGCGCCTTGGTCTCGCTGAGGCCCAGGATGCGGGCGCGGTAGATGGTGCCCTTGGCGCTGCGTACCGGCTCGATGCGGATTTCGCCCTCGCCGATCAGGTGGCCGTATTGGCGCGAGACCTTCATCGCGGCGGCTTCGGCGGGGTCCGACTTGCCGAAGGCGCCGACCTGGATGCCCCAGCCGGGCTCGGCGTCGCCCGAGCCGGTCATGCGCTCGGCCTTGTCCTCGTCGCGCGGCAGGGCCTTCATCGCGGCGCGGGTGGGGGCGGGCGGTTGGCGCGGTTCGGGCGCCGCGGCGATCAGCGGCTCGGGCTTCTTTTCGCCGCCCGACAGCGCGGCGAACCCGCGGTCGAGCAGATCGGCCATGTGGTTGTCGCGCGCCGCGGCGGTGTTGCCGCCGAACACCACGCCGATCAGGCGTTGCCCTTCGCGCTTGGCCGAGGCCACCAGATTGAAGCCCGAGGCGTTGATATAGCCGGTCTTGATGCCATCGGCGCCGGCATAGCGCAGCATCAGCCGGTTGTGGGTGCCGATCACGTCGCCCTTGTAGACGAATTGGCGGGTCGAGAAATAATGGTAGTAGCGGCCATGGGTGCGGATCAGCGCCCGCCCCAGCGTCGCCATGTCGCGCGCCGTCGAAAGCTGGCCGTTGTTGGGCAGCCCCGAGGCGTTGCGGAAGGTGGTGCGCATCATGCCAAGCTGGCGCGCCTTGTCGGTCATCATGGCGGCGAATTTGGATTCGCTGCCGCCGATCGCCTCGGCCGCCACCACGGCGGCGTCGTTGGCCGAGCGGGTGCACAGGGCCAGCACCACGTCTTCGACGCTGATCGTCTCGCCCGGCTTGAGGCCCAGCTTCGAGGGCGACATCGACGAGGCGTGGGTCGAAACCGGAAGCTGCTGGCCGAGCGTCAACTTTCCGGCGGCCAGCCGGTCGAACAGCATGTACAACGTCATCATCTTGGTGAGCGAGGCGGGGAAATTCCGCTTGTCCGGGTTCTTCTCATAGACCACCCGGCCGGTGTCCGCCTCGATGACGATGGCGGCGTAACGCGCCGCCGCGGGAGAGGCGCCCATGAAAAGTAAAGAAAGAATTAATACAAAGGCGAATCGCCCGATGGATCGTGCGATGCGGGCTGGGAAGAACAACATGACCGAGGGGGCGGCTGGCAATTGATGACCCTCTCAACGGTGTACCGAATGACTGCTGCAAGCGCCACGATAAAAAATCCGGATTCCGATGTCCAGGGGCCAGAAGCACCTCGGGACTCTTTTCATGTGCGAAAGATAACCTGGCGACCTCGCCGGAAGGGGGGTGGGATGAGACGGACGGCTTGGATCGTTGGCGTGGCGATGGCATCGGCGCTGGCCGGTTGCGCCTATGGACCGGACACCCTGGACGATCCGATCGGGCGCAAATTCGCGTGGTTCTCGTTCCTCGACGCGGGCGATCTGCGGGCCGATTGCGCGCCCGGCCGGCCCGACCGCTGGCGGCTGGTCTATAACGGCGCCTATGAAGAACAGGTGAGGATCTACCAATTGGACGGGCCGACCCGGCGCCTGAGCCAGCGGGTGATCGAGCCGGCCGACCTGACCAGAGGCTGGACGGCCGCCGATCCGCTGGGGCCGTGGCGCGGCGTGGCCGAGGTGGCGGCGCTCGACCCCGACCAGTATGCCGGCCTGCTGCGCGCCCTTGACCAAAGCGGCTTGTACGAGCCGCCGCCCGAGGGTCTGCGGCTGGGCTCGGAACGCTTCTGGTGGCTGGCGGCGGCCTGCCGCGACGGGCGGTTCTTCTTCAATGCCTGGTTGCATCCGACGCCGCGCGTCGAGCGGCTGCCCCTGTGGCCGGCCCTCGCCCGTCTGGACGTCACCGGCGTGCCGCTCAACCCGCCGCGCCCGCCGGGGCCGCGGTTTCGCGACCCCGACCGCGAGTTGGACGACTTCACGGTCGAGGTCGGGCGGGCTGGACTTAAGGGGGTCGGGGGGGCCTGACCGATGACCTATTACGTTTATATTGCATCGCACAAAAAACTGGTTGACGCCGTCCCCCTCCCGTTGCATCATTCCTTTATTGCAGTGCAGCATCGCGACGATGCGCCGCGCGAACCATAAACGAATCGAGCAGGAGTCACCGATGACCGCCGTGAAGACCAAGACCCCCGCCAAGTCCGTGGAAGAGGCCGTCGCCGTCACCCAGGAGACGATCGAGACCGTGGTGAAGGCCGGCACCGAAGCCGCCAGCAAGGGCTACGAGCAGGCCGCCGCCATGACCAAGGATCAGGTCGAGGCCGCCGCCAAGATGGGGTCCGCCGCCTTCAAGGGCTATGAGGACGTGGTCCAGTTCAACAAGGAGAACGTCGACGCCTTCCTGAAGTCGGGCAGCATCATGGCCCGCGGCGTGCAGGACGTTTCCAAGACCCTGTTCGGCATGGCCCGCGGCGCCATCGACGACGGCATGGCCGCCGGCAAGGCCCTGGCCGGCGCCAAGTCCTTGACCGATTTCGTGAACGTGCAGTCCGGCCTGATGAAGACCGGCTTCGACAAGATGATCAGCGACGGCGCCAAGATGTCCGAACTGGGCGCCCGCGTCACCGAGGAGGCCCTGGCCCCCATCAACGGCCGGGTCACCGCCGCGATGGAGAAGCTGCGCAAGACCGCCGCCTGATCCTCGCCGCATCGTCGAAAAAGGCCCGGCGCGCACCGCCGGGCCTTTTTTTTTCGACCCGTGGCGGAGGTTGAGACCAGCCCGGCCGACGAGGGGGCTTTTCCATCGGCCCTCGGACCCAATATGATAGAGGTGTTCCGAGGCGACACCGAGAACGCGACCCAGATGAGCGAGCACGATAAAAATCCCCCCGGGGACGGCCCCAACACCGGCGTGGTCATCAAAAGCCGGCCGAAGACCAAGAAGCCGTCCATGTACAAGGTGCTCATGTTGAACGACGATTACACTCCGATGGAGTTCGTCGTTCACGTGTTGGAGAGATTCTTCAACAAGAACCGTGAGGATGCGACACGCATTATGCTGCATGTCCATCAGCGTGGGGTCGGTGTTTGCGGCGTGTACACATATGAAGTGGCGGAGACGAAGGTGACCCAGGTCATGGATCTGGCGCGCCAGAATCAGCACCCGCTGCAGTGCACAATCGAGAAGGAATAGCCGCAAATGTTGTCGCGCAACCTTGAGCAGAGCTTGCACCGAGCCCTCGCCCTCGCGACAGAGCGCCGGCACGAATACGCGACCTTGGAACACCTGTTGCTCGCTCTGACCGAGGACCAGGATTCGATGGCCGTGCTGCGTGCCTGCAACGTCGATCTCGACCGGCTCCGTCGCGACCTCACCGAATTCGTCGATACCGCCTTGTCCGATCTGGTCACGTCCCGGATCACCGATCCCAAACCCACCGCCGGTTTCCAGCGCGTGGTGCAGCGGGCCGCGATCCACGTCCAGTCCTCGGGCCGCGAGGAGGTGACCGGCGCCAACGTCGTCGTCGCGCTTTTTTCCGAGCGCGAGTCGCACGCCGTGTACTTCCTTCAATTGCAGGACATGACCCGCCTGGACGCCGTGAACTACATCTCCCACGGCATCGCCAAGGCACCCGGCCGTACTCAAAGCCGCACCGTTCATGGAGCCGACGAGGACATGCAGGCGGAAAAGGTCGTGAAGAAGGGGCAGGAGGCACTGACGGCCTACTGCGTCAATCTGAACAAGAAGGCGGCCCAGGGCAAGATCGACCCGCTGATCGGGCGCGAGCCCGAGATCGAGCGCACGATCCAGATCCTGTGCCGCCGCTCGAAGAACAACCCGCTCTATGTCGGCGATCCCGGCGTGGGCAAGACCGCCATCGCCGAAGGGCTGGCGCGGCGCATCGTGCGCGGCGAGGTGCCCGACGTGCTGAAGCACGCCACCATCTTCGCGCTCGACATGGGCGCCCTGCTGGCCGGCACCCGCTACCGTGGCGATTTCGAGGAACGCCTGAAGGCGGTGGTCAACGAACTCGAGGCGTTCGACGGCGCCATCATGTTCATCGACGAGATCCACACGGTGATCGGGGCCGGCGCCACCTCGGGCGGCTCGATGGACGCCTCGAACCTGCTGAAGCCGGCGCTCGCCTCGGGCTCGCTGCGCTGCATCGGTTCGACCACCTACAAGGAATTCCGCAACTACTTCGAAAAGGACCGCGCCCTGGTGCGGCGCTTCCAGAAGATCGACGTCAACGAGCCGACCGTCGAAGACGCGGTGAAGATCCTGCATGGGCTGAAGCCCTATTACGAGGCCCATCACCACGTCCGCTACACCGCCGAGGCGATCAAGGCGGCGGTCGAGCTGTCGGCCCGCTACATCAACGACCGCAAGCTGCCCGACAAGGCGATCGACGTGATCGACGAGGTCGGCGCCGCCCGCATGCTGCTGCCCGAGCACAAGCGCCGCAAGACGGTGACGGTGCGCGACGTCGAAGACATCGTGGCCAAGATCGCCCGCATTCCCCCCAAAAGCGTCTCGGCCAACGACACCGAGTCGCTCAAGAACCTGGAGCGCGATCTGCGCACCATGGTGTTCGGCCAGGACCGGGCGATCGACGCCCTGGCCAGCGCCATCAAGCTGGCCCGCGCCGGCCTGCGCGAGCCCGAGAAGCCGATCGGCTGCTACCTGTTCTCGGGCCCCACGGGCGTCGGCAAGACCGAGGTGGCCCGCCAGTTGGCCGCCACCCTGGGCATCGAGCTGACCCGCTTCGACATGTCGGAATACATGGAGCGCCACTCCGTCTCGCGGCTGATTGGCGCGCCTCCCGGCTATGTCGGCTTCGACCAGGGCGGGCTTTTGACCGACGCCATCGACCAGCATCCCCATTCGGTGCTGCTGCTCGACGAGATCGAGAAGGCCCATCCCGACCTGTTCAACATCCTGTTGCAGGTGATGGATCACGGCAAGCTGACCGACCACAACGGCAAGAACGTCGATTTCCGCAACGTGATCTTGATCATGACGACCAATGCCGGCGCCTCGGACATGGCGCGGGCGGCGATCGGCTTCGAGCGCGAGGAGCGCCAGGGCGACGACCAGGAGGCCATCCAGCGCCTGTTCACCCCCGAGTTCCGCAACCGGCTCGACGCGATCATCCCCTTCGCCAATCTGCCCGCCGAGGTGGTGGCGCGGGTGGTCGACAAGTTCATCATGCAGCTGGAAATCCAGTTGCAGGATCGCGACGTGTCGTTCGAGCTGACCGAGGAGGCGCGCGACTGGCTGGCCCGCAAGGGCTATGACAAGCTGTTCGGCGCAAGGCCCCTGTCGCGCGTCATCCAGGAGAACATCAAGAAGCCGCTGGCCGAGGAACTGCTGTTCGGCAAGCTGGCCAAGGGTGGCGTCGTCAAGGTGTGCGTCAAGGACGACAAGCTGGCCTTCGACATCGAGGAGGGCAGTGGCAAGCGCGGCGAGGAGAAGGTGCCCGAACTGGTCGACTGAAGCGGCGTTCGGCACCCGCGGGGCGTCATGTCCCCGCGGGCCCGGCTTGACCTGGGGGCCGCGACCTGGGACGCTCGGCGCGAAGAGAGGGCTCCCATGCTGCAAGACTGCCTGCGCGGAATTCGCGTACTCGACCTATCCCAATACATCCCCGGCCCGTTCGCCACGCTGACGCTGTCCGATCTGGGCGCCGACGTGGTCAAGGTCGAGCCGCCGGCCGGCGATCCGATGCGCGGCTTCGGGCCGCTGGGCGAGGGCGGCGTGTCGCCGCTTTACGCCTGCCTGAACGGCAACAAGACGGTGCTCAAGCTCGATCTCAAGCGGCCCGAGGGCGTGGCGGCGCTGACCGCGCTGGTCGCCCATGCCGACGTGATGCTGGAATCCTACCGCCCCGGCACGCTGGACAAGCTGGGGTTCGGGCGCCAGCGCCTCGCCGCGCTCAATCCCGGCCTGATCCATTGCGCCCTGTCGGGCTTTGGCCAGGATGGCCCCTATCGGCTGCGCGCCGGCCACGACATGACCTATCTGGCGCTGACCGGCGGGCTGTCGGTGACCGGGACCAAAGAGACCCCGGTGATGCCCTTTCCACCGCTCGCCGATCACGCCGGGGCGATGCAGGCGGTGATCGCCATCATGGCGGCGCTGATCGGGCGGGGCCGCAGCGGGCGCGGCTGCGGCCTGGATGTCAGCCTGTTCGAATCGGCCCTGTCCTGGCAATACATGGCGCTGGCCGAGCCGGGCATGCGGCGCGGCGAAGCCTTGATCAATGGCGGCGCCGCCTATTACCGCGTCTATCGCACCGCGGACGGCCGCTTCGCCGCCTTCGCGCCGCTCGAGCCGAAATTCTGGCAGGCCTTCTGCGCCGCCGTCGCGCGCCCCGACCTGGCACCCCGCCAAGCCGAGCCGCTGCCCCAGACGGCGCTGATCGCCGAACTGGAAACCCTGTTCGCCGGCCGCACCCTGGCCGAATGGAAGGCGCTGCTCGATCCGGCCGATTGCTGCTTCGAGGCGGTGCTGGAACCCGCCGAGGTCGCCGCCCACCCGCATGTCGCGGCGCGCGGCCTGATCGCCGAGGGCGGCGCGGTGCTGTTTCCCTGCCGCATCGCCGACACCCCGCCGCCCGCCCGCCGGCCGTGGCGCGAGGGCACCGTGTCCGAGGTCGTCGAGGCGTGGTCGCCCGAGCGCTGATCCAAAAGCGGTAGCCGGTTGCCCAATGGACGGCGCGGCCCCATGTGGCAAGCCATGGTCAATCGAATCGCGCGGGTCTGGCCGGGATCGGCCCATCCTCTGGGGGCGACCTGGGACGGGGCCGGCGTCAATTTCGCGCTGTTTTCCGCCCATGCCGAACGGGTCGAGCTGTGCCTGTTCGACCCCCACGGGCAGCGGGAGTTGGAGCGCGTCGCCCTTCCCGAATACACCGACGAGGTCTGGCACGGCTATCTGCCCGACGTGCTGCCCGGCCAGCTTTACGGCTATCGCGTGTTCGGGCCGTATGAGCCCAGGCGCGGCCACCGCTTCAACGCCAACAAGCTGCTGCTCGACCCCTGCGCCAAGTCGGTGGTCGGCTCGATCCGCTGGTCCGACGCGCATTTCGCCTATCGCATCGGCCACCCGCGCGAGGACCTGTCCTTCGACCGCCGCGACAACGCCCGCGGCATGCCGAAGTGCCAAGTGGTCGACACGGCCTTCACCTGGGGCGAGGACGCCCGCCCGAAGGTTCCCTGGGACCGCACGGTGATCTACGAGGCGCATGTGCGCGGCTTGACCCGGATGCATCCGGGTGTTCCACCCAGCATGCGCGGCACCTTCGCCGGGCTGGCCTGGCCCAGCGTGGTCGAGCACGTCAAGGCGCTGGGCGTCACGGCGGTCGAGTTGATGCCGGTCCACTCCTATGTCGACGACCGCCACCTGCTGGCCAAGGGCCTGCGCAATTACTGGGGCTACAACACGCTGGGTTTCTTCGCGCTGGAGCCCCGCTATTTGGCCACCGGGCGGATCGGCGAGTTCAAGGCGATGGTGCGCCGCCTGCACGACGAGGGCATCGAGGTCATCCTCGACGTGGTCTACAACCACACCCCGCCGAGGGCAACCCCCTGGGGCCGACCCTGTCGTTCCGCGGCCTCGACCACGCCTCGTATTACAAGCTGGTGCCCGAGGATTCGCGCTATTACTGGGATTCGACGGGGTGCGGCAACACCATCGATGTCGGGCATCCGCGCGTCTTGCAGATGATCCTCGATTCGCTGCGCTATTGGGTCGAGGAAATGCGTGTCGACGGCTTCCGCTTCGATCTGACCTCGTCGCTGGCCCGCGAGCATTTCCATTACGATCCCGGCAGCGCCTTTTTCGACGCGGTGCGCCAGGACCCGGTGCTGTCGGGCATCAAACTGATCGCCGAGCCCTGGGACCTCGGCCATGGCGGCTATCAGGTCGGTCGCTATCCGCCGGGCTGGTCCGAATGGAACGGCAACTACCGCGACACGGTGCGCCGCTTCTGGAAGGGCGACGCCGGCCAGGTGCCGGCGCTGGCCTCGCGGCTAGCCGGCTCGTCGGATTTGTTCGACCATCGCGGCCGCCGGCCGTGGGCCAGCATCAACTTCATCACCGCCCATGACGGCTTCACGTTGCGCGATCTGGTCAGCTACAACGAGAAGCACAACGAGGCCAACCAGGAAGACAATCGCGATGGCGTCAACGACAACGAAAGCTGGAACTGCGGCGCCGAGGGCGACACCGAGCGGCCCGACGTGTCAAGCCTGCGCGCCCGCCAACAGCGCAACATGCTGGCCACCCTGCTTTTGTCGCAAGGCGTGCCGATGATCCTGGCCGGCGACGAGATCGGCAACAGCCAGGGCGGCAACAACAACAGCTACTGCCAAGACAACGAGGTCAGTTGGATCGACTGGGAGAACGCCGACCGCGCGCTGCTGGGCTTCGTGCGCAAGCTGGCGGCGATCCGCCACGCCCATCCGGTGTTCCACCGGGCGCGCTTCTTCCGCGGCGACGCCACGCCCGACGGCCCGTTGGACATCGTGTGGCTGACCCCCGACGGCCACCCGAAGACCGGCGAAAGCTGGCAATTCGCCGAGGACCGCACGCTGGGCATGCTGCTGACCGGCGACACCGGGGATCACTACTACACGACTCCGATGGGCCAGCCCGAGTTGGACCGCGCCTTCCTGCTGCTGCTCAACGCCCACCACGAGGCGGTGCCCTTCACCATCCCCTCCGCGCCCGGCGGTTGGGAAGGACTGGTCGACACCGCCGACCCCGCCAACGAACGGCAAAGCTTCGCCGCCGGCCACACCTATCCTCTTGGCCCGCGCAGTCTGGCGCTGCTGGCCCGAATGGGGGACGAGGATGTGTTCTGACGGTCAAGTCACCGCGCCGTGCTCCGGCGTCAGGCCGATATCCGCCAAAGCGTCGCCGATCTGCACGTCGGTGAAGGGCTTTCGCAGCCAATGGGCGGCGGGAAAGCGCCGTCCGACCGCTTGGTCCTTTTCGTAACCGGTGGCGAAGACGAACGGGATTCCTTGGCGGTTCAACTCCTCGGCCACCTCCAGGGACGATTGGCCGCGGAGGTTGAGGTCGAGGATGGCTCCGTCCGGAGGCGTTCCCTCGGCCAGGGCGATCAACGCGGCCCTTACCGTCGAGGCCGGTCCGACGACCTCGTACCCCAGGTGCGCGAGGGTGGCCTCGACGGCCGCCGCCACCAGGAACTCGTCCTCAATCAGCAGAATGCGCATCATCCCCCCGTGCCGCGATGACCTGCCGCCACGGCAGCGATATCCGGCAGCATACGCCCGCCGGGTCGAATCGCAGGTCCACCTTGCCATCCAGATCGTGGACGATGCCCCTTTCGAGCAAAAAGCGCCCGAACCCGCTTCCCGGCGCGGCGGTGATTTCCGGTCCGCCCCGCTCGGTCCACGAGATTTCCAGCATGTCGCCTTCATGGCGCCAGGACAGCGCGACCGTTCCGTCGGCCGTTGACAGGGCCCCGTATTTGGCGGCGTTGGTGGCCAGTTCATGCAGCGCCAGGGTCAGGGACAGGGCGGCCTGCGGCGCGAGCCGGATATCCTCGCCAATGATCTCGATCCGGCTCCTCTCGTTCAAGTCCCCGTTTCCCGCATAGGCCAGCAGTTCGTCATCGGCCAGGGCGCGGAAGGAGATTCCGCCCCAGTTGCTCTCGCTCAGCCGGGCGTGGGCATTGGCCAAGGCCCGCAGCCGCCCGCCCAGCAGGATCTTGAAGGTGGCGAAGTCATTGGTTCGCCGGCCGGTCTGGTCGACCACGGCCGCCACGGTCGCCAGGGTGTTCTTGACGCGATGCTGCAACTCGCGCATCAGGAATCGCTGCTGACGCTCGATTTCCCGTCGATCGCGGATGTCGCGGGCCAGCACGACGACCAGTTCCTGGTCCCTGACCTGGACCAGCGTGGCGCTTTCCTCGACCGGAATCTGGGCGCCGCTCTTGGCGCGGTATAGGCGCTCGGCGACCACGGCGCCCTCGTGCCGCAACTTGTCCGCCCAGGCGGAAGTGTCGCTCTCGTCGTCGGCCACGACGATGTCGCGCAGGCTAAGCTTGCCGAATTCCTCGTCGCCGTAGCCGAGCAGGGCGCGAGCGGCGGCGTTGGCTTCCCGCACTGGGCCCAGGTCCATGGCGTTTTCTCGCGGGCCGTCCTCCAGCACGAAAACCAGGGCGGCGTCGTGGGCGCCCTGCAGCACGGCGCGGTAGCGGGCTTCGCTTTCCGCCACCCGCCGCTCGGCCCGCTTGAGCCGCGTCACGTCGATGAAGGTCAGGACCACGCCATCGATGGCGTTGTTCACGGTGCGGTAAGGCATGATCCGCATCAGCAGGTCGGGGCCGTCGCCGCCATAGCTGATTTCCCGCTCCATGGGCACCAGCGTCCGGGCCACGTTGCCCGCTTCGGCATTCAGTTCCTGCAAGGGGAACCGACTGGCGAGATCGGTCAGCGGCCGCCCCCTGTCGCCATCGATCAGGCGGAAAATCGCTTGGGTCGCCGGGGTGAAATTGCGGATGCGCAAATCATTGCCCAAGAAGATCGTGGCGATTTGGGTGCTCTCGAACAAATTCTGCAGGTCGCTGTTGGCATGGGACAGCTCAGCCAGCTTGTGGCGCAGTTCCGTGTTGACCGTCTCCAGTTCCTCGTTGATCGACTGTAGCTCCTCCTTCGACGTCTCCAACTCCTCGTTTGCCGACTGGAGTTCCTCGTTCATCGACATCATCTCCTCGTTCGAGGATTTGAGCTCTTCGTTCGAGGTTTCCAGTTCTTCGATGGCGGTGCGCAGGCGCTCCCTGCTCAGTCGCAGTTCGCTTTCCAGGTCGCGGACGCGGGCATCCTCGCCCGCCGCCACTTCGTCGGCACGCACGTCGTCGTCCGTGCTCTCGGGACGCAAGGCGCCGAGATCCTGGAACACGACCAGGTAGCGCGCGCTGCCGCCGATCGGATGAACCACCAGGTCGAGTCGCTGGTGGCCCCCGTTGACGCCGAATTCCAGGTTGGCGTGGACGACTCGGCGCTTCTCGCGCGTCGCCCGGTGCAAGGCGGCGCGCAAATCGTTGCGCAGGCCGGGACGGGCCATGTCGATGACGTTGAGTTTCGGCGTTCCGCTGGGCAGTTCCAGGTACTTTCCGGTGCGGACCGAAACCTGGACGATGTCGCCGCCCTCGGTTACGATGGCGTGGGCCGGCGCATACTGGTCGATCACCAGTTGTTCGCCCAGTCGATCCTGCGATTCGTTCTTCTGGCGCTCGTCCTCCGCCCGTTCCGCCGACATCTGCCGCTGGAGCGGCGGGTCGTGCGGGCCGCTCAATGGAAACTGAAGATCGGGCGACGTGGGCACATCGCATCGGCTGAAGATGCGGTTGGCCGCGTCGATCGGCGTGAACAGCCGCCCGTTCTGGGTGACGTTTTCCGATGGCCCCAGGAACAGGACTCCCTCGGGCTTCAGGGCGTAATGGAAGATCGGGATCAGCTTGGCTTGCAGCGGCGCCCCCAGATAGATCAGCAGATTGCGGCAACTGATCAGGTCGAGTCTGGAGAATGGCGGATCCTTGATGACGCTGTGCAGCGAAAAAATGCACATCTCGCGGATGTCTTTGGCCACCTGATAGCCGTGGTCGATGGGAACGAAGAAGCGTTCCAGACGTTCGGCGCCGACGTCGTTGGCGATGGTGTCCGGGTAGCGGCCAAGCCTGGCGATCTCCAGCGCCTCCTCGTCGATGTCCGAGGCGAAGATCTGCGCCTTGGCCAGGGTGCCGCTCGCCTTCATCCGCTCGCACACCAGCATGGCCAGCGTATAGGCCTCCTCGCCCGTCGAGCATCCGGGAATCCACAGCCGGATGTGGTCGTTGGGTCCGCGCCCGTCGACGATCCTGGGGATCACCTGACGGGCGAGAACCTCGAAGGCCTCGGGGTCGCGGAAAAACTGGGTGACGTTGATCAGCAAGTCGCGGAACAACAGGTTGGATTCGTCGGGGTTGGAGCGCAGGGCTTCGACGTAGTCCGGCAGCGTGTTCAAGTGCAAGACCTGCATGCGCCGCTGGATGCGGCGAAACAGCGTATTCTTTTTGTAGCGGCTGAAATCATGTCCGGTGCGGGTTCGGAGAATGGCGCAAATCTTGATCAGGAGATCGCCATTCGCCGTGGTCTGGTCGTCTTCTCCGGCCTTGCTCGCGTCCACATTGCCAAGGTGATGGAAGTAGTCGATCAGGACCGCCGGCATCTCTTCGACCGACAGCACGTAATCCCCCATCCCCGAGGCGGCGGCGTTGTGGGGCATGCTGTCGTATTTCGCCGACCCCTCCGTCTGGGAAATGGTCAGTCCGCCGCGTTCCTTGATGGCGCGAAGGCCCTGCGTGCCGTCGCTGCCGGTTCCCGACAAAATGATGCAGGCGGCGTTCTCGCCCTGGTCCTGGGCCAGACTGCGGAAGAACACGTCGATCGGGGACCGCTGCCCGCGCGGTTCCGCCGGATTGTTCAGCTTGAGCACGCCCCCCTCGATGACCAGGGTCTTGTTGGGGGGAATAAGGTAGACATGGTCGGGCTGGACGGGGGTGTCCGCAAGGACCTGGCTCACCGGCATCGCCGTGCAATGGCCGAGCAGGTCGCCCAGCATGCTCTTGCGCGTGGGATCCAGATGCTGGATCAGTACGAACGCCATTCCCGGGCTGGGCGGCAGGGCGGAGATGAATCCCTGGAACGCCTCCAGGCCGCCGGCCGAGGCGCCCAACCCGACGATCGGACAAGGGGCGCGGTTCGGCGCGCGCGTACCGTCATGAGGGACCTCGTCATACGTCATGATCATCAAGCCTGTTGATTTGAGCCAACATGCCACTTTCGAGAATGTTAGGCACGATCAAATGAGGGGACTATACCCTTTGGCCTTGTGGCGCCTGTCGGGTGGTGCCGGTCACCCCGCGTCGGGCGTCGGCGGCGTCACGGTGGCGTCGGCGGTCGCGCCG
>JADGAL010000051.1 GCA_015232025.1 Alphaproteobacteria bacterium | reverse complement strand
TTGACGTACTGCTTCGTCTTGCCGATATGCGCGGCGTATTCCGTCTGCGTCATCGACATCGCGGTCGCCCAAAAGCGCCAGGAGCGGCGGTACCGCCCCTGGCCAGTTTGCGGGAGGCAAGCGTGTCGCCAGCGCCGCTCAAGGCGGCCCCGTGGCGACGGGCGGGATGGGTCCGGGCATTGGTAGCCCCCGGCGGCTCCTGACCTTCTCTCCGACCGCGCGGCTTGGATCAGGCCGCCTCGCGGAAGGTGACCGAGCACCACTCCCTCGGTAGGGTCGCCGGTCTCTCCCGGCCGTCCCACCACTGTGGCTCTGTGGCTCCCCAGGCTTCGCGCGTCGGCGCAGGGAAACGGCCCCGACCGATACGTCTATCCCCCCGGCTGGGATGTGAATGGAGTTGCTGGCCTTTCGCGAGTTTAGGCTTGTCGAACATCCTCGCCACCGGCGTGCCACAACAGAGCAGCCAAGCAGCCGACGCATCCCCACGGCCCGATTAGGCAGTAATTGCACAGCATGGGACATGCCTCGTCATCGCTACCGGCCCCCGGTACGGGAACCACCCCCTGGAGCAAACCAGGGGGCGGCCTGACCGCACCTGTCCGAGCCATTTCCCTGTGCCGGTGCCCACAAGTTTTCGACCAGTGGCTCGGGACCGTTCTCGCGATACACGCCCATCTCTCGCGAATACAGGATCGTCCGATTGCTCGAACGGGACGCCTTGAAATCCTGGTCAACCCGGTCAACCGGGTCAACCGCCCCGGTAAACCGGGTCAACCTGAGTAAACCTCGTTTTGGAAACAACGCACTAGCGACATGCCGGGGTTCGAACCACCCGTGATGGGGGGTGGGCCGGGAAGGACCCAAGAGGGGGCCGGGTAGGGCCTGGGCCTACCCGTTCGGGATAGGTCGTGGGGCTCAGGGTCGGGCGGTGGCGAGGGCGTGGCGGAGGGCTTCGGCGAAGCACTCGTCGAAGCTGGCTTCCACCGTCCGGCGCACGATGTCGTGGAAGGCGAAGATCGGTCGGTAGCCCGCCTCGTTGCCGAAGGACAACACGGGGGTCACCTTCTTGCCGCCCATGTAGATGCCGGGATGGAAGTGCTTGGCGCGGCCCACGCCGCCGACGAAGTAGCGGTCCTTGCGGCGCGTCCCCCGACTGGCGTTTGCACCCCGGTTCTGAGTGGGGTCTGACGACGCCTTCAAGTAGGACAGGATCTTCACGATTTGCCCACGGCTCATATTGCCGTAGGCGTCGAGCTTCGCGCCTTCGCCCGGCATTGCCATCATGCCGCTGGGCAAGATGTCCCGCGCCGCCAGCGCGCGCTCGAACCGTTTCAGGTGGCGAGCGCCGCCATAGACGCCGGGGAACATGTACTTCCGTGCGGGTGTGCCCTTTCCCGCGAAATCGCGGAACAGCACCTCGGCTTCCAAGTCCGTCTTGGTGGCGGGCCGCACGGCCAAGCTGCGCATCGTGTAGGGAGTTGGGCGATCGAACACCCGGCGCATCTCGTCCTGAGATGCCGCCTGCGCTTTCTTCGCCACCCTGGTCAGTGCCAGGACGGTGGCGAAGCGCGCTTGGCCCGGCAATTCTTGCAGAGCGATCCGCACCGATCGATCGTCCATCTTGAACGTGATCGCGACCGGCATCGCATCCCCCGAAAAGCGAAGGCCCGCACGGGCGTTCCGGGCGGGCCTTGGTCTGACAGTGATGGCAGCATCACCAGGGGTACCAAACGTTTTCCCGACTGTCAACGGCCTTTCGTCCAGGGCATCCGCTCCGAGCGGGGCGGCAGCACCGTGAAGCTGGTCATGATCTTGGGGCCGAGGTGCCGGGCCAGCGCGTCGAGCGCGTCCCACCAGTGCTGGTAGGTGTCGCGCCGATGGATGACTTCGTCGGCGTTGTCGGTCACCAGGCAGTACAGCGGCTTGCGCTTGGTTTGCTGATCCTCGTAGACCACGACCGGCCGATCCTTGATGATCACCGCCTCGACCCGCACCCCGCCCGGCACCCAGCCCGGCACCTCGCCAGTCTTGCCGAAGTGCTCGACCAGCCCGCGCTTGAGCGGAGACAGCCGCTTCACCTCCTCGGCCGCGGCTTCGGCATCGGGATGCAGATCGGCCGATGCCGTGCCGCCGCCATCCACCCGCACGCCCAGCATTTCAATGGCCGCGAAGGCCGTCAGGCTGCTCGACGACTGCACGGCATGCCCATCGGCCATCCGCTCCAGCGGATGCATGCCGACGCCGCGATCGATCACCAGATGCGCCCGCTGCACCTGATAGGTCCAGAGCAGCAGGTCTTCGATCTCGATGTCCCGGCGATACCTCTGGCTGTGCGTCATGTCGACCCCGGCTTGTCTGGACCATTTGGACAAATGGTTTGGTTGTTCCATTGCGAAAGTCTGTTCTGTATCAGCTATTTAAGACCTTTTGGATAATTTGGAGTATTTCCCCAGGCGATCACTAACCTACGAAGGCGCGCACATTAGCCGCCAGCCCTGGGAAATGGTCCAAATCGTCCAATTCTCGTAAACCTTTGATGGCAAAGGATTAATGTGGCGGATGATTTTGGAGCGTTGGAGGATTTTTCTGGCGACGGTCGCGCCGTCAGGCGCTTCCGCCGCCACCCGCGAATGGTATCATCGCCACTCGAACACCACCCACGAGAGACCCCCGCATGAGCAGGAACGTCCAGGACCTCGCGGCGCAAGCCGTGACCGGAGACAAGTCCATCAGCACCAAACCCGAGCTGGCGGTGATCGCCGACATGCTGGCCGAGGGCGAGCGCTTCCACGGTGCCGTGCCGGGCATCCAGTCCGGCGCGGAGCCGGAGGCGGCGGAATAGCGCCGCCATCACAGATAATCCTCTTCCGAGCCGGCCGGCGGCGGCCCGTCGTGACTGGCGCTCCGGGGCGCGCATCTGGCCATCGGAACGGGCGACGTACACCAGCACGGTGATGTCGTCGACCAGTCGGTCGATGGCTTGCCGCTCAGGCCCGTTCAGCATTCCGGTCAGGAAGTCCAGGGGACGATCAATGACTTCGCCGGTGTCCGGCCGGTACATGGTCTCGACGCGCGACAGCAGAAAGGTGCGCCGCGCCCGGCGGTGGTGACACCATGCCTCGATGGTATGGTCGTCGCCGTAGTCGACCAGGTATTTGACGGTGATCTGGCGTCGGCTGTCACATCCGCTCGCGTCGCGGTAATCGATGATGACCGTCCGCCCCACTCCGGTGGTCGGCCCATCGCCGAGCGCCACCGTCACTTCGTCCAGATCGGTCAAGGGCAACACGGCCCGCATGCCCTCGGGCATCTGACGGAAGGGCTCGAAGACCGGGTCGACGCCCGCGCCGATCGAGGCCCGCACCCGCGCTTCATCCATCGCCATTTGCTCGGCGTCGGCCAGCAAGACATCCAGTTCGGTGGGCGCGCCCGACGAGTCGCTGGCGCTGGCGGCCGAAGCCCTCGGGCTGGCGATGAGCGGAGTGAGGCCCAGGCCGAACGCGATCACGGCCGCGACCCAACCGGGGCCATCACCCCCCGCGCGGCCGATCATCACGAACAGGGCGCCTATCCCGATGGCCATGATCGTCCTGATCCGCGAAGGCGCGTCCCCCCGTTCGTTGGCAAAGCTCGCCGGCCGGAACGTGCCCGCGACGCCCACCCCAGCCAGCAACCATCCGAACACACCCAGCACCCAAGCCACAATCGCCATCATCACACCCCAAAGAAAGCTTGCGGAATGATGGTGACCTTTTTGGTTGTCAGAGTCCAGCAACCGCCAATGGAGCGACACACATGATCAAGTCCCATTTCTGGCACTCGTTCCTGGGACATCCGCTGATGGCGGTCTGCCACCTGTTCGGCGCCCTGCGGCTGGGCGACTGGTGTCACGACCGTCTGATCGTCGAGCCGGCGTGGGGGGAATGACATCCATGCCCGCCACCCCCGTTCCCGCGCCACCCGACCCGGCCGCCGCCAAGCGCGAAGAGGCCGGCACCTTGGCGCGCGAGGCCCGTGACAACGCCGACCGCCAGCCCGGCCACGCCCGCATCGTCGCGATGTGGGCCGGCATCGCCGCGCGCGATGCCGCGATGGCCGAGACGGACAACCCGTTCCCCCCCCCCGAGCGATCCGAACTGCGCCTCGCCTGGGCGGAAGGCTTCGCCATGCGCCGCCAAACCCCGCTGCCGCGCGCGCGGACCATCCGCCTGCCCGCCGCCACACAAACCCACGCCAGCGCCACCCACGACGCGCTGCCATAAAGGAGGACGATGTGACCACCAAAGACGAAGCCCGGCCCAAACGCCGGGTGCGCATCAAGGCCGAATACGCCGCGATGTTACTGCCGTTCATCGGTACCGAATTTGACCCCGCGAGGCTGCGCGGCATCCACGTGCACCCCCATCCGGAGGGCGGCGTCGTATTGGTCGCCACGAACGACAGGATCATGGCCGTCATCTATGACGGCAGCGGCCAAGCGAACGGGTCGTGGATTTGCCCAATACCAGCCGCGTTGTCCCTATCGGACACCCGGCACTCCATCAGTCGACTGCACTTCCATGGGAACATCGCGCACGCGACCCGCTCCGATCTTCCTCTGGACGCCGATTTCGTCGATTTTACCAACCCCAACCACGCCGGCTCGTACTATGCGCCGCCGATCGACGAAACCTTTTCAAGGCGGTGGCCCGAGCCGTTCAACGACTTCAGGGAAACCGGCGCGACCGTCACTCTGAACCCCGATTTACTCGAACCCTTCAGCCTCGCCGCCAAGCTGCGCGGCTGCGCCTTCTCCCCGCAGATCACCATCAGGACCCAAGGCCCTTTCGCGGCCATCATGGTCGAAATCCACAATATCCCCGAGTTCCTCGGCGCCATCATGCCGCTGAACATCGAAAAGCCGAACTGGTCGCGCCCGTATTGGTTTACCTCCCTCTGCGCCGCGCTACCGAGCGAAGGGGGGTCCAAATGACCATCGACAACACCGCCGGCCAGCGCCTGCGCGGCTTCGTGGAGCGGCACGAGCGGCTTCAGGAGGAGATCGACGCCCTGAAGGCCGATCAGAAAGAGGTGTTGGGCGAGGCGAAGGGCACCGGCTTCGACGTCGGCACCATCCGCGACATCCTGCGCCTGCGCAAGCTGGAGCGCCGGCACGGCCGGGCGGCGGTGCTGGAGCGCGAAGAACTGCTCGACCTCTACAAGGCCGCGCTCGGCATGCTGTACGACACCCCCTTGGGCGAGGCCGCCCGCCGCCGTCTCTCCCGCCAGGGCGGGGCCGAGGATTTCACCGAGGCCATCGCCGAGGCGGCGGATCTGTTTTCCGATACCGAACAGGAAGCGCCCCCGGCCGAACCGCCGCCGCCCGAAGTCTCCCTCGAGGACGCCCGCCGCATGGGCGCCGAAGCCGCGGCGGCCGGCCGGCCGGTCACCACCAATCCCTTCCCCGCCCACGACCCGTACCGCGCCGCGTGGGACGAGGCCTGGTGTGGCGCGGCGGGCAGCGACGGGATGGACATTCCCGAAGCGTGGCGCCGCCGCAAGCCCAAGTCCAAGACCCCGCCCCCCGAGCCACCCACCAAAGACGACGACGCCGACGATCAGGAGGCCGCATGACCCGCAAGTTCAACCCGTCGCCCGCGCTGCGCGACTTGGCCACCATCATGCGCCCCGAAGACGCCGAGCAGCCGATCCTCGCCAAGCCGGTGCGTGACGCGCTGCACCAGTGGATGACCGAAATCCGCGCCGAGAAGGAATTGCGTGCCGTGGGTGTCCCGGCGCGCCGATCCGCCATCCTGTCCGGCCCGCCCGGCTGCGGCAAGACCACCTTGGCCCACCACTTGGCGGCGCGCCTCGGGCTGGCCCTGGTATCGGTCAACCTGGACGCGGTGAGGGGCATGTATATCGGCGAGACCGGCAAGAACCTCTCGGCCGCGTTCACCGCCCTGGAAGGGCAATCCGACCTGTGCATCCTGTTCCTGGACGAACTGGACGCCGTGGCCAGCAAGCGATCCAGCGACGACAGTTCCGGCAGCCGCGAAATGAACAGCGTCGTGAACGGGCTACTCCAACGGATGGAGAGCTTTCGCGGCATGTTGATCGGCGCGACCAACCGGGCCGCCGTGATCGACCCGGCCGTCTGGCGGCGCTTCGGCCTGCATCTCGACATCGCGCTGCCGGGCGAGGACGAGCGGTTCGCGATCATCACCCGCTATCTGTCCCCCTTCACCCTGCCGGAAGAGGCGATCGGCATGTTGGCCGACGCCACCGAGGGCGCCGCCCCGTCCCTGCTGCGGCAGTTGATGGAGGGGGTCAAGCGCGACCTGATCCTGTCGCCGCGCCTGTCGCGCGAGACCGGCGCGGCGGCGGTCTTCGAGCGGCTGATCGCGATGGTGAGACCCCATCCCGACTACACGCCGCCGCCTTTGTGGACCGACTTCAACACCAAGGCGCGGATCGCCGAGGCGATGACTTGGCCCCCCACGCCGCCCGACGCGCCGGAGACCGCGTGATGATCGCGGCCTGGATAACCACCGAAAAGGGTGGCCCCTTCAATCTGGCCCACCCCAAAGCGGGCGATGTCGACATCGAGGAGATCGCCGCCAGCTTGGCCAAGCTGTGCCGCTTCAACGGGCACAGCCGGTACTTCTATTCCGTCGCCCAACACTCGGTGCTGGTATCGGACATGTTGCCGCCGGAGCTGCGCGCCTATGGCCTGTTCCACGACGCCCACAAGGCCTATCTGGGTGACCTGACGACGCCCATCAAAGACGTCTTGGCCCGCACATTCCTCGAGATGCTGCGCGACGTCGGTGGCTGTCTCGACGTCACCCACTCGCTGCCCGACCCGTGGGGCACCATGACCGATCGGGTCGACGTCGCCATCTTCCGCGCCGTTGGCCTGCGATGGCCACCGCCGGTCGACGTGGCCCGCTTGGTCAAGCATTGCGATCTCGTCGCGCTGGCCACCGAACGACGCGACCTCCTCGCCGAGCAGTCGCCCCCCTGGACCATCAGCCTGCCCGCCCCCCTCCCTCGGCGCCTGGTGCCGTGGGCCTGGGACAAGGCGATGGACACCTTCCTCGATCGCGCCCGCCGCCTGCCCATCCAGCAGGCCCGGCGCGGCGCCTTGGTGAAGGAGGCCGGCGCATGCTGACCCCATCGACCGCCCCGCACCGCGCCGGCCGGAGCAACGCCCGAGCGCCAGCCGCCGGTGTCCCATTGCCGCGAATGCGGCGCGCCGTTCTGGCTGATGAAGACCGATCAGGCGTTCTGCCGCAACGCCTGCCGGCAAGCCTTCCACAAGCGCCGCTACGAGCGCGGCGCGCAACTCTACGACTTCGCCATGGAATGGCGCGGCAAGCGCCTGCGCGGCGGCTTCACGCGGCTGTGCCGCATCATCGACGACTGGCTGCGCGAGAACCGCGAGCGCGCCGACGCGCGCAAGGCCCACATGCGGATCGAACACGAGAAGGGGAGATGACCGATATGACCGGAAAAAACGAGGAAGCGCTTGAGCGATTGTCCGACGAAGCATACAGGCTGGCGACCAGCCTGATCGCCCAGATGAAACTGCGCGCCGAGTTCCAGGATTTCGTTCATGCCTGGATGATCGCGTGCTTCAGCCCCGAGACCAGCTACGACAAGGTCGAGCACAACCATCACTTCTTGAAGGGAGCGCTGAAACTCGTCCAGGCCAACGGTTACAGCCGCGACGACGCCCATATTCTCGTCGACTACGTGTTCGGCCAGCCGGTTGGCGATCTTGATCGGGAAATCGGCGGTGTCATGATGAAGCTGGCGGGCCTGTGCCACGCCGCCGGCACGAACATGCACCGCGCGGGCGAAGACGAGCTCGCGCGGGTTTGGACCGAGATCGACGATATCCGGCGGAAACACGCGGCCAAGCCACACGGCTCCCCGCTGCCCGGCCCAACGCCCTTTGATGTCGACCCGGCCGCCGCCCAAGCGATGATCGACCAGTCCACCCTGCCCGAGAGCGCCAGCGATCTGGTGTCCTATTCCGAGGGCCAGTGCGGGGCCGTCATGTTCCACTGGCTGGATGAAGACAGCACCATCCAGGACACCCGCATGATCGCCCTGGGCAATGGCTACTCTTTGCGGGTGGTCGAGTTCGGCGATGATCCGGTGGTCGACCGTGATGAAGAGGATGACACGCCGGAACTCGTCCGTCGGTGGCTCGACGGCGAGGACGTGTGTGCCCTGTGGAACCCGACCAGCCCCGGCGAAGGATACATCCTCGCCAGCAAGCACGATACCGAAGACGGTCCCGTCGCCAAGTTCATCCGCCCCCTCACCGCGGAGGATCGGGTCTTGTTCGGGGCGCCCAGAGTCTCGAATATCCAGCGCATCGCCAACGACATGGTGACCAAGGCCTATATCGCCCAGCAAAACGAAGGTGTCGGCGTTGGACCCCAAGTCCTGTTCGACGCGGCCAAAGCCTTGAACGAACTGGCCGCGCAGGTGGTGAATTGGGGGGTGCCGCGATGATCGCCACCGACGATCTGCCCCGGCTGCTGGCCAGGGCTTGCACCCCGAGGCCACCCCACCCGCGCCCGCGCGCCGGGTGGCTCAGCCTCCACGACACCAATTTGACGGTCTGGGAATACCAAGTGGACGAGGATGGACTGAGAACCGGCGTCTTCGATCCACTGTGCCGCCACCTGCGCGCTCATGGGTGGAGGGTGGAGCAACATCCCCGGATAAAGCGCGACTGCCCCATATTATCGAAGTGGCATCGCTACTGTCGCCTGGGCGACCTCGAAGCCCACCTGGAAATGGCGGGCCGGACGATCAAGTTCGACATGTATCAAAACGTCGCGAATGTTCAGAACGGCCAAGGCGGCGAATACGACTTCGACAGACTCGATCGCATGCCGACCGAACTGCGCCAACGGTGTCTGGGGTCCTTGTTCCTGCTGACCCGCTGGCTTCATACCCGCCACGGCTACACCTTGCCGGAACCCAACCCACGGATTGGGCGAGGGCACATGACCGCCACCCAATACGTGACGAAGAAGTACCACAGGCCCCCGCCGGAAGGCGCCAGCGGCTATTGCCGGACGAAGGACGGCGGCTTGCTGAAACAGGGCGCCCCGGCGTGGGTGCTGGATCGTCGCACCGGCAGGTGGTTGTCCTGCCGCACGTTCTACATCGCAAATTCATCCTGGTGCGCCGTGACCGGTCGCTACGGCGTGCTCACCCAGTTCGCCTGCGACTTCGCGATCGAACCGCCCGGCAAGCGACCCGGCCGCCGCCACTGCCCCGATAGCCAGCGTCGGCTGCGCCTGGAAGAGGAGATAGCGAAGGCTGTCGGTGCGCTGAATTTCGACCGCGCCGCATTGCTCCTCGACCTCGCCTTCGGTCAAGAGCCCCTGTGGGGGCCCCTGTTCCGCCTGAAGAGCGTCAAGAGCGAGATGTGGTGGCGACCGCTGGCCGGAGGCTACACCGCCGACACGGTCGAGGCCGGGCTCTTCACCTGGAGCGAGGCCCACCGCTACGGCGGCCGTCACGGGAACGACGTGGAGATCGTTCCCGTGAACCCACCCCTCAAGCAGAAGGCTGCGTGACCATGGTTAAGAACTCGAACATCCCGTGGTGCGACCACACCTTCAATCCCTGGATCGGCTGCGAGAAGGTCAGCGCGGCGTGCGATCACTGCTATGCCGAGGCATGGGACCACCGCTTCGGCCGCGACTTCGCCGAAAGGCGACTGACCTCGCGCGCCAACTGGCGGCAGCCGCTGGCCTGGGACGCCGAGGCGGCCGCCTCGGGTCGGCGCGCCAAGGTGTTCAGCGCCAGCCTCGCCGACGCGTTCGACCCCAAGGTGCCGGACGAATGGCGCGACCATCTCATGGTGCTGATCGCCATCACGCCCCACCTCGACTGGCTGTTGCTGACGAAGCGGCCCGCCAAAGCCCGCGACTACCTGCGCGAGAACTGGGACGGCATCATGGGCAGAGTTCATGACATGGCGCGCGGCCATCTCGGCGCCGAAGTCTGGACCCTCGAACTCCATCACGACATCCTCCTGCGGGGGCACCTGCCCAATCTCTGGCTTGGCGTCACCGCGGAAAACCAGGCGGCGGCGGACGCGAGGATCCCGGTACTGCTGGACACCCCGGCGGCCGGCCATTTCGTATCGCTGGAGCCACTGATCGGGCCGGTGAATTTGAACCGCATCACCGAGCGCATTTCAGAACATGATGGCGCGTCCGTCCAGTATCTCGACGCGCTGAACGGCACGCTCGCTGATGACGAGAATGGCATCATCGACGGGGCCTTCGATCCGGGCGCCGAACCGATCCTGGACTGGGTGATCGTCGGCGGCGAGAGCGGCCCCAATGCCCGGCCGACACTCCCCGACTGGGTGCGTGACCTGATCCAACAATGTGCGGAGACCGACACGCCGATCTTTTTCAAGCAGTGGGGGGAGTGGGCGCCGGGCGAGTGCTGCCCGCCGCCTCGGCGCAAGGAGCGAACCGCTAAATGGTGGAATGACGAATGGCAGTTCGGAGAACTGTCCGTCAGAGCGCAACGTGATCTCCATTATGACGACCAGCCTGACCTCTACCGCGTCGGCCGGGAGGCCGCCGGCCGCCATATCGATGGCGTCGAGCACCTGGGGACGCCCTTCAAGCGGGATGCATGACCATGCCGAAGCAGCCCGCCAACTGGCCTATCGCCGCACTCCCGCGCCGGCTGACGCGGGAGTGGGCCGCCTTCTATTGCGGCTTGTCGCCCAACACGTTCGACACCAAGGTGAAATCTGGGGAATACCCGGCCGCCGACCGCGACGGAAAGTACGACGTGAAACTGTTGGACAAGGCGATCGACCAGATCAGCGGCCTGATCCAACCCGAGGAACGGAAGGACGACTGGACGGTTCGGGCGCGGGGCGAGCGACAGCGCAGATCAACCGCTTGATGGAACGACGGCGCGAAATGAGGGTAGGATGACGGCCAGTCGCAACCACGCCCCACGCGGGGCCGGTGTCGCAGGAGCATCCATGGTCACCATCCACCTGCCCGGTGTGAACCAGGTCCGCAAGCGGCAGCGCGACGGGACGATCAAAATCCATTACTACCACCGCGCCACCAAGACGAAGCTGCCGGACGATCCCGCGACACCGGAGTTCGTCGCCCGCGTGCTCGAACTCAACGGCCAGATGGCGCGGCCGGACGCGGGTGGCCCGAAGCCCGGCACCATCGCCGCCCTGGTCGAACATTTCAAGGGTTCGGCCGAGTTCACCGCGCTGGCCGAGAAGACGCGCAAGGACTATGGCCGCTATCTCGACGTGATCCGGGAGACGTGGGGACCGAACCGGGTGGCGGGCATCGACCGTGAGGCGGTGCTGGATCTGCGGGACGCATACCAAGAGACACCGCGCACCGCCAACTATGTCGTGTCGGTGCTGCGCCTCCTGCTGACCTTCGCCGTCGATCGCCCCGCAAAATACGGACTGACCCACAATCCCGCCGCGCGACCGAAGAAGCTGAAGACCGGCGAGGGGCACCGCCCGTGGGAGGAAGGCGAGATCGCCGCCTTCCGCGCGTACTGGTCGCTCGGCTCCGTCGAGCGGACGGCCTTCGAACTCGGGCTGAACACCGGCCAGCGCGGCGAAGACATCATCGCCATGGAGCGCGCCCACATCGGTGCTGACGGATCGATCGCCGTGGCGCAGGAAAAGACCAAGGCGCGTGTGTGGGTGCCGCAGTCCGTCGATCTGCGGGCCGCACTGGCCGCCTGGGACGTCTCGCAGGCCGAGCGCCGCGTCTCGATCGAGGATCATGGTGGGCCGGCGCCGCTGGCCACCAGACGCATGCTGCTGACCACGGAGCGAGGGAAGGCCTTCAAGGTCGACCACTTCCGCCACGTCATGATCGCCGCGTATCAGGCCGTCCCAGGCCTGCCGGCCGGCATGGAGTCGGGCGGCGTCACGACGCACGGGCTGCGTTATACGGCTGCCACGATACTGCATGAGTTGGGGAATGATTGGGACACCATCGCCGCCATCACCGGGCACGAAACGGTGCAGATGGTGAGGAAGTACACAGCCAAAAAGCGCCGCGCGAAGGTGGCGATAGCCAGCCTGGATGAGGCGCGCCGCGCCACCAAGGGCGGCCCCGAGGGGAACCCGCCGTGAACGGTTTGCAAACCGTCCACTGACAAGCCTGCAAACCATTAAAAAAGGCTTGGCCATTTTCAGGCCAAGCCTTTGATAATCTTGGTGGGCGCAGTAGGACTCGAACCTACGGCCCGCTGATTAAGAGTCAGCTGCTCTACCAACTGAGCTATGCGCCCCAAGCGGAGGGCGGTTATATAGCCAAGGTGGGCCGGTTTGTCGAGACCCTTTGTGCGGTCAGCCCGAATCCCAGGCGCCGCGGCGGCCGATCTGGACGTCGCGGTGGACGTAGACGCTCATCACCAGGCCAAAACCGAACATCAGGGTCAACATGGCGGTGCCGCCGTACGAGATCAGCGGCAGCGGCACGCCGACCACCGGGATCAGGCCCATCACCATGGCTATGTTGATGAAAACATACAGGAAAAACGTGGTGGTGACGCCCAGGGCGACCAGTCGGCCGAACTGGCTGCGGCTGCGGAAGGCGATCGCGAAGCCGTAGATCAGCACCAGCGTGTAAAGCGCCAAAAGCGCCAGCCCGCCCACCATGCCCAATTCCTCGGCCAGCATGGTGAAAATGAAGTCGGTCTGCTTTTCGGGCAGGAAATTCAGGTGGCTTTGGGTTCCCAGCATGAATCCCTTGCCGAAAAGGCCGCCCGAGCCGAGCGCGATCTTCGACTGCATGATGTGATAGCCCGAGCCGAGCGGGTCGTTCTCGGGGTTCAGGAAGGTCAGCACCCGCTGCTTCTGGTACTCGCGCAGGAAGTTCCAGGCCACCGGGATGGCCGCCACGCTGGCCGAGAACACCAGCGCGAATTTCCACAGGCGCACCCCGGCCAGCCAGAAGATGCCGCCCGACGACAGGATCAGCATCATCGCGGTGCCCAGGTCGGGCTGCTTCAGCACCAGGACGGCGGGCGCCAACACCATGAGCAGCGGCACGATCAGGAACACCGGCCGGCCCACCTCCTGCAAATTCGCGCCATGGAAATAGCGGGCCAAGGCCAGCACCAGGGAAATCTTCATCACCTCGGATGGCTGCAACTGGATGAATCCCAGATCGATCCAGCGCTGGGCGCCCATGCCGATCGTGCCGCGCACCTCGACCAGCACCAGCAGGATGGCGGCGATCACGTAAAGGGCGTAGGCGTGCCTCATCCAGATGCGGATGTCGACCAGCGCCACCACCAGCATCACCCCCAACCCGACCGCGAAGCGCACCATCTGGCGCGAGGCCCAGGGATCGGCGTTGCCGTTGGCCGCCGAAACCAGCATCAGGAAACCGATGCCCGCGACCATGCTGAGCAGCAGGATGAACGACCAACTGACATGCCACAGCTTCTCGCGCAGCAGCATCTCGGGCCGTCGGAAGGCTCCGCCCCGCCTCATCCGCGCGTGCTCCCCGCCTTCTCGGCCAGCTTGGCGCGGGCCTGCTCGCGGCGCTGCACCTCGGTCAGGACGTCGCGGGCGATCGGCGCCGCCACCGCCGAGCCGCCGCCGCCGTGCTCGACCACCACCGAGATGGCGTAGCGCGGCGCGTCCTCGGGCGCATAGGCCACGAACAGCGCGTGGTCGCGCTCCTTCCAGGGAAGCTCGTCGTTCTTCTTGACCCCCGTCTCGCGCTCGCGCGCGGTGATCCGGCGCACCTGGGCGGTGCCGGTCTTGCCGCTCATGCGAAGCGCCTCGTCCTTGATGCGGGCGTTGAACGCCGTTCCGCCCGGTTCGTTGGTCACCGCGTTCATGCCGCGCCGCGCCATGGCGATCGCCGCCTTGGGCACCTGGAGCGGCGGAAAGTCGGGCGCCGGGCGGGGTTTCATGTGGCCGTCGGCGCTCAAGCGGTCGCGCGCCACATGGGGCACCACGGCGATGCCGCCATTGGCGATGCGCGCCGTCATCAGGGCCAGTTGAAGCGGCGTGGTCAGCAAAAAGCCCTGGCCGATGCCGTTGACCAGCGTCTCGCCGGGATGCCAGGGCTGGCCCAGGGTGGCCTGCTTCCATTTGCGCGACGGCACGATGCCCGCGCGCTCGCCCGGCAGGTCGATGCCGGTGATCTCGCCCATGCCGAACCGCTTCGCCATGTCGGCGACCCGATCGATGCCCACTCGGCGCGCCACCTCGTAGAAATAGACGTCGCAGGAGTGCTTGAGCCCCAGCATCATGTCGACCGTGCCATGCCCGCCCTTTTTCCAGCAGTGGAAGCGCGCCGTGCCCAGCGACATGTGGCCGGGGCAGAAGACGCGCTGCTCGGGCGTGATGACGCCGGCTTCCAGCCCGGCCATGGCGACGATCATCTTGAAGGTCGAACCGGGCGGATACTGCCCGGCGATCGACTTGTTGGTCAGGGGCGCGCGCGGATTGCCGACCAGGTCCTTCCACTCGTCGGCGCGCAGGCCGCGATTGAAGGCGTTGGGGTCGAAGCTGGGCGTCGAAACCATCACCAACACCTCGCCGGTGTGGATGTCCATCACCACCACCGAGGCGCTTTCGTCGCCCAGCCGCTGGGCGGTGTATTCCTGCAGGTCGAGATCGATGGTCAGCGGCAACTCGGCGCCCGGCTCGCCATCGTCGCGCGACAGCTCGCGGATCACCCGGCCGACCGCGTTGACCTCGACCTGGCTGGTCCCCCCCTTGCCGCGCAAGCCGAGGTCGTAGATCCGCTCGACCCCCGCCTTGCCGATGCGGAAGCCGGGCAGTTCGAGCAGCGGATCGCCGGTCAGATCCTGCTCGGACACCGCCGCGACATAGCCCAGGATGTGGGCGCCCAGGCTTTCCAGCGGGTAATGGCGGCTTTGGCCCACGTCGATCATCACGCCGGGCAGGTCGGGGGCGTTGACCTCGATGCGGGAGACGTCCTCCCAGGTCAGGTTCTCGCGCACCGTGACCGGCACGAAGCTGCGCCTGCGGCGCACGTCGCGCTGGATGCGGGCGCGGTCGTTGTCGGACAGCGGCACGATCTCGGACAGCGCCTTGAGGGTGGCCTCGAGGCTGCTGGTCTGCTCGGAGATCACCAGCACGCGGTAATTCAACTGGTTGACCGCCATCGGCACG
>JADGAL010000050.1 GCA_015232025.1 Alphaproteobacteria bacterium | reverse complement strand
CAGGCTGACGGGGCGCTCGCCGCGCAGCACGCCCCGGCAGTCCGGCCCCATCTTGACCACGCCATGGCCGTCGACATCGACCACCAACAGGCCCAGCGCCACCAATTGGCGGAACACCGAGCGCCATTCCTCCTTGCCCAGATCGGCGCCGATGCCGAAGGTCGACAGGGCGTCGTGGCCGAGCGCCCGCACCCGCTCGCCGGTGTCGCCGCGCAGCACGTCGATGACGTGGGCCGCGCCGTAGCGCTGGCCGGTGCGGTAGACGCAGGACAGCGCCTTCTGGGCCAGCACGCTGCCGTCGAAGCTTTCCACCGGCTCGAGGCAGATGTCGCAATTGCCGCAAGGCTGGGCCATCGGCTCGCCGAAATAATCGAGCAGCACCTGGCGGCGGCAGCGGGTGGTCTCGCAGAAGCCGAGCAGCGCCTCGAGCTTGCGCCGCTCGATCCATTTGCGCTTGTCGTCGGCCTCGGAGGATTCGACCATGGCGAACATGCGGGCGATGTCTTGCATGCCGTACAGCATCAAGGCGTCCGAGGCCAAGCCGTCGCGGCCGGCGCGGCCGGTCTCCTGGTAATAGGATTCCAGGCTGCGCGGCGGGTCGGAATGCACCACGAAGCGCACGTCGGGCTTGTCGATGCCCATGCCGAAGGCGATGGTCGCCGCCATCACCACCCCGTCCTCCTTGAGGAAGCGGTCCTGATTGGCGGCGCGCACGCCGTTGGGCAGGCCGGCGTGATAGGCCAGCGCGGTGAAGCCGCGCTCGGCGAGGCCGCGGGCGGTGTCGTCGACGCGGTCGCGGGTGGCGCAATAGACGATGCCCGATTCGCCGCGCCGCTCGTCGAGGAAGCGCGCCAACTGCTCGCGCGGCGTGCGCTTGGGCGCCACGCGGTAGCGGATGTTGGGCCGGTCGAAGCTGGCCACGAAGACGCGGCCCTCGGCTAGCCCTAAGCGCTCGACGATCTCGCGCCGGGTCGGGGGATCGGCGGTGGCGGTCAGCGCGACGCGCGGCACCTTGGGCCAGCGCGCGTGCAGAAGTTGCAATTCGAGATATTCCGGCCGGAAATCATGGCCCCATTGCGAGACGCAATGCGCCTCGTCGATCGCGAACAGCGCGATTTCGCACTCGTCGAGCAGCGACAGGAAGGATTCGGTGAGCAGCCGCTCGGGGGCGACATAGACGAGGTCCAACCCGCCGGCCCGCATCGCCCGCTCGACCGCCTGGGCGTCGCGCCACGCCAGCGACGAGTTGAGTGCCGCCGCCCGCACGCCCAACTGGCGCAGGCTTTCCACCTGATCCTGCATCAAGGCGATCAGCGGCGAGACCACCACGCCGACGCCGGGCCGGCACAATCCGGGAATTTGGAAGCACAGCGACTTGCCGCCGCCGGTCGGCATCAGCACCAGCGCGTCGCCACCCGCCACCACATGGTCGACGATCTCCGCCTGCTGACCGCGGAACGAATCGAAGCCGAACACCGTGCGCAGCACGTCGAGCGGAAGGGGGAGCGACATGCCCGCGTGATATCACGAATGGGGGATGGCGCGCCAGCCGGCCGCGGCGCATCAAGAAGCGATGACGGTCGACACGCTGCCCGACGCCCTGGACCACTTCGACGCCGTGATGGACGCCCTGGCGGCCAAGCCGGCGCTGTTCGTCGATTACGACGGCACGCTGACGCCGATCGTCGCCCATCCCGATCTCGCCATCCCGTCGCCCCAGGCCAAACAGGTTCTATCCAGCCTGGCCCGGCGCATGCCGGTGGCGGTGATCTCGGGCCGCGACCGCGCCGAGTTGGAACGCCGAATCGGCCTGCCCGAGCTGATCTACGCCGGCTGCCACGGCCTGGACATCGGCCTGCCCGGCGCCCCCGCCCCGGCCGAGGCGTTCCGCCCCGCCATCGACGCCGCCGAGGCCAGCCTGCGCGCGCGCCTGTCCGGCCTGCAAGGCGCCCTGGTCGAGCGCAAGGCCCTGTCGGTCGCCGCCCATTGGCGCCAGGTCGAGCCCGCCCGCGCCGCCGAGGTGCGCGACGCCGCCGCCCAAGTCCTGGCCGAGCACGCCCCCAACCTGACCGCCATCCCCGGCAAGATGGTCCTGGAACTCCGCCCCGCCCTCGACTGGGGCAAGGGCCACGCCGCGCTGTGGCTGCTCGACCGCCTGGGCGCCGACCACGCGCCGCTGTTCCTAGGCGACGACGTCACCGACGAGGACGCCTTCCGCGCCATCGCGAGCCGCGGCATCGGGATCGTGGTGGCCGATCCGACCGACCCACGCCCGACCGCCGCCAGCTTCCGCCTGCCCGATCCGGCGGCGGTGCTGGCGTTTTTGGAGAGACTGGGCTTGGTGGTCGGGTAGCGGCCCCCTTCACAACCGCCGGCTCTCCCACTACGATAGCGAGAGGGTCGTCGTGATGGCATGGCGCCTCGAATGGGAAACGCGCGGGATGAACAGAACCGAGCACGTTCTGGCCACAATGGCGACGATGCCAGATGCCGAGTACAGACCCCTGCACGTCCAGAAGCTGTTTTTCTTGATGGACAGGCAGGTTCCGGAGGCCATTGGTGGGCCGCGCTTCAACTTCACTCCTTACGACTACGGGCCATTCGATCCTCAGGTCTATCGGGAGCTTGAAACGCTTGCCCAAGCTGGTTTGATCAAGATTGAAAATCGCACTTCGCGCGATCGAATTTACAAACTTACCGAAAAAGGCCGCGAAGCCGGGGTCGAACTGCGAAAGGCCATGGACCTCAAGGCGCAGGAGTATTCGAAAGCCATCGTGTCTTGGATGTTGCCGTTGCGGTTCGACGAGATCGTGCGGGCGGTCTATCAGTCGTACCCGGAGATGAGATCGAACTCCGTGTTCAGGGGCTAATTTGACTATATTGGTAGGCTTTCACTGCCTTGATGGGGTCGTCGTGGCCTCGGACAGCGCGCTGACTCGTAAGAAAGGCCAGGGAAGCGAAGAGAACACGGCCGAAATACCCGGACCGAAAATTTTTCCCATCGCGGATAACTGCTATTTCGCCTTCGCGGGTAACGCCGAGTTGGCGGACCTTATTTTTGAGTTCATTCAGAAGAGGATGCCCGTCTGGCTCGATGCCGCGGCGAGTGCCAAGTTGGATGGAAGCGACTTGGCGCTGAAAATTAGCAAGGAACTCCGAAAGCACTTCATAGACAAACACGACTATGAAAGTGTGTATCGGATGGACACTGACTTCATCACGCTGCTTCCATTGGAGGAGGGACCAACCGCACTGACGTTCGGTGGCCTATTCCGCCCCTCGAAACTTAGTCCGCGAAGGCCACACATTACGTGCGGAACCGGCATTCAGTTCGCCGATCCATTCCTCGTCTTTTTGAACAAGGCGTGCGGGCTGAAAGAGATGACCGTCGAACGAGCCCGTTTTCTCGCCTATTGGCTCGTGTCGCATGTGATCGATTCGAACACCGGGGGCGTCAACGGCCCGGTCCAGATGGTCTCGCTCACCCGCGGACGAACTGGCGCCGTTCCAAAGGTGGAATTCGACGCGGACCAGATGAACCAGCGTATCGGCGAGTTGTATCGCCTGATCGGTTCCTATGTGCTCGACGACGATGGGCCTTCGGCGCGGATTCCATTGCCAAAGCCGACCGCGACCCCTTGACCTCTCGTCCGGAAAGGTGATGCCCGTCGAGAGGCGTTACGCCCCGTCGCGCCGGATCAGCGTGCCGACCCCGTGCGGCGTGAAGATTTCCAGCAACAGCGCGTGCGGCACCCGGCCGTCGAGGATGACGGCGGCTTCGACGCCGTTGTCGACCGCGTCGAGGCAGGTTTCGACCTTGGGGATCATGCCGCCGCTGATGGTGCCGTCGCGGATCAGGGCGCGGGCTTCCGAGGCGGTCATTTCGGCGATCAGGTTGCCCTGCTTGTCCTTGACCCCCGAGACGTCGGTCAGCATCAACAGGCGCACCGCCTCGACGGCGGCGGCCAGGGCGCCGGCCGCCGTGTCGGCGTTGATGTTGTAGGTCTCGCCCGAGGCGCCCATGCCGATCGGGGCGATCACCGGGATGATGTCGGTCTCGCGGAACACGTCGAGGATGTGGGGGGTGATCTCCGAGGGCTCGCCGACGAAGCCCAGATCGACGATGCTCTCGACGTTGGACGAGGGGTCGCGGCGAGTGCGGCGCAGCTTGCGCGCCCGGATCAGGTGGCCGTCCTTGCCCGACAGGCCGACCGCGAAGCCGCCGGCCGCGTTGATCGCCGAGACGATCTCCTTGTTGATGCGTCCCGACAGGACCATCTCGACCACCTCGACGGTGGCCTGGTCGGTGACCCGCAGGCCGTCCTCGAAGGCGCTTTTGATGTCCAGCCGCTTCAGCATGTCGCCGATCTGCGGCCCGCCGCCATGCACCACCACCGGGTTGATGCCGACCTGCTTGATCAGCACGATGTCGCGCGCGAACAGCGTCGCCAGTTCCTCTTCGCCCATGGCGTGGCCGCCATATTTGATCACGAAGGTCTCGTCCGAGAACTTGCGCATGTAGGGCAGCGCCTCGGACAACGTCTTGGCTTTTTCCAGGTGCTGGGCGCGATCGTCTTCGTTCATCGGCTTGCTCATCGAGGGGCTCCTAGGCGGAGGAGGCGAGAGCCGCCAGTTCGGCCCTCAATTCGGGAATGCCGGCGCCCTTTTCCGAACTGGTGGCCAGCACCAGGGGATAGGCCGCCGTGCGCTTGGCGATCTGGAGGAGGGTGGCGCCATGCACCTCGGCCAGCGCCTGGGCGCCGATCTTGTCGGCCTTGGTCAGCACGATCTGATAGGTCACCGCCGCCTTGTCGAGCATCGCCATGACGGCGAGATCGGGCGGCTTCAGCCCGTGGCGCGAATCGATCAGCAGGCACACCCGGCGCAGTTCGACCCGGCCGCGCAGATAGTCGTCGACCAGCCGCGTCCATTGGCGGACCTGCTGCTTCGGCGCCTGGGCGAAGCCGTAGCCGGGCAGATCGATCAGCATCAATCGGCCGCCCAGGTCGAAGAAGTTGATCTGCTGGGTGCGGCCCGGCGTGTTGGAGGTCCGCGCCAGCGTCAAGCGGCCGGTCAGGGCGTTGATCAGGCTGGACTTGCCGACATTCGAGCGGCCGGCGAAGGCGACCTCGGGCAGTCCGCCGGGCGGCAACTGGTCGAGTTGCGCCACGCCAAGTAGAAAGGTGCACTCCTTGGCGAACAGCAGGCGGCCCTCTTCGAGACGTGTCGCCTCGAGATGGGCCGCCCGTTCGTCGTCCGGGATCTCGCCGGTCAGGGCTTGACCCCCATCTTGCGCATGATCACCCACTGCTGAATGATCGACAGCGTGTTGCTCCAGGCCCAGTAGATCACCAGACCGGCCGGGAAGCTGGCCAGCAGGAAGGTGAAGACGATCGGCAGGAACAGGAACATCTTGGCCTGCACCGGATCGGTCGGCTGCGGGTTGAGCTTCTGCTGCAGGAACATGGTCGCGCCCATGATCAGCGGCCAAACGCCGATCATCAGGAAGGCGGGCGGCGTCCACGGGATCAGGCCGAACAGGTTGGCCACCGTGGTCGGGTCGGGCGCCGACAGGTCATGAATCCAGCCGTAGAACGGCGCGTGCCGCATCTCGATGGTGACGAACAGCACCTTGTACAGCGCGAAGAAGATCGGAATCTGCACCAGCACGGGCAGGCAGCCCGACACCGGGTTGGCCTTCTCGCGCTTGTAGAGCGCCATCAATTCCTGGTTCAGCCGGGCCTTGTCGTCGCCGAAGCGCTGTTGCAGCTTCTGCACCTCGGGCTGCAGCTTCTTCATCTTGCTCATCGCCTGATAGGACTTGTTGGCGAGAGGGAAGAGCACCGCCTTGATCGCCACGGTGAAGGCCAGGATGGCCAGCCCGAAATTGCCCAGCGCGGTGTTCAGGAACTGCAGGAAGTAGAAGAACGGCTTGGTCAGGAAGTAGAACCAGCCGAAATCGATCGCCAGGTCGAAGCGCTTGACGCCGAACTTCTCTTCGTACCCGTCGAGCAGCGCGACCTTCTTGGCGCCCGCGAAGACGTGGCTGGTCACCTCGGCCGTGGCGCCCGGCGCGATCTCGCGCGCGCCGCCCAGCAGGTCGGTTTGATACTTGTCGCGGTCGCCGACCATGCGGTGGCTGAAGCGCGCCTTGACCTCGGCGGTCTGGTCGGGAACCACGGCGGTCAGCCAGTATTTGTCGGTGATGCCGATCCAGCCGCCGGTGGTGGCCTTCTCGCGCACCCGCTCCTCGCGCAGACCGTCATATTTGATTTCGGTCAGGGTGCCGTCGAGCACGCCCAGCGGCCCCTCGTGCAGGATGTAGAAGCCCTCGGTCTTGGGCGTGCCAGTGCGCGACACCAGCGCGTACGGATAAAGAGTGACCGGCGCCGAGCCGGTGTTCTCGACCCGCTGGGTGATGGTGAACATATAGTCGGAATCGACCGAGACGACGCGCACGAAGCGCAATCCCTGGCCGTTGTCCCAGCGCAGGGTGACCGGGCTGGTGGGCGTGAGCGGCCCGCCTTCGGCCCGCCACAGCGTGTCGGGGCCGGGCACCTTGACGGCGTCGCCCTCGGGCACCCAGCCGACCTCGGCGTAATAGGGATCGGGCGCGGACGGCGGCGAAAGCAGCACGATCTCGGGGCTGGTGGGCGCCGCCTCCTGGCGATAGCCGGCCAGGGTGAGATCGTCGATGCGCCCACCCTTCAGCGCCAGCGAGCCATGCAGATGCGGCGTTTCGATGCGGATGCGGGGCGCTTCGGCAAGCGCCGCGTCGCGGCTGGCCTTGGCCGAGGCCGGGCTGGCGGAGGGCACCTCGCCCGGCCCGCGCGGCGTCGGAACGTCCGAGGTGGGCGCGCCGGCCGGGGCCGTCGTCGTCTGCTGCGGAGCGACCGGCTGGGGCTTCTCGAAAAAGAGCTGGAAGCCCAGCATGATCAGTGCCGAGAGGACGATGGCGAGGATCAGGTTGCGCTGGTCGGTCATCTTGGTCCTAGCGGAGGCGTGGGTGGTGGCAGGCGGGCGGCACGGGATCGTGGGCCGGCTCGCTCCACGGGTGGCAGCGCAGGATGCGGCGAAGCGCCAGCCAGACGCCGCGAAGGGCTCCGTGCGTGGCGATCGCCTCCATGGCGTAGGCCGAGCACGACGGCTCGAATCGGCATGACGGCGGGATCAGCGGCGAAATCAATAGCTGATAGCCGCGGATCAAGCCGCGCATCAGGGCGGAAATCGGGCTCATCGCTGGTCCACCATCCCTTCTCCGTCGTCGTCCCGCCAAGCCCCAAGCCGCTTGAGCGCCGCCTGCAAGTCCCGCAACAGCAGGGCCCAGGGACGCTCGATCGTCTCGCGGCGGCCAATCAGCACGTAGTCGTTGCCAGCCCGCGCATGCAAGGGCATCAGCAGACGAGCCGCCTCGCGCAGGCGCCTTCGGGCGCGATTCCTGGCGACGGCGTTGCCGACCTTGCGGCTGCAGGTGAAGCCGACGCGGAACCCTTCGGCCGGCTGGCCGGCCGCCTGCGGGGCGGCCTGCAGGATAAGGCCCGGAGCCACCCATTTGCGCCTGGCGGCGGCGACCCGCAAAAAGTCGGGGCGTCGCTTCAGACGCGGCGGCGCCGCGGGCATCCTTTAGGCGGAGAGCCGCTTGCGGCCCTTGGTGCGACGGTTGGCGATGACGCGGCGACCGCCGACGGTCGCCATGCGCGCACGGAAGCCATGGCGGCGGGCGCGGACGATCTTGCTCGGCTGATAAGTGCGCTTCACGGTAAGAACTCCGGATTCGAATCTTCGAAGACAAGGCCCGCTGTATACGGTCAAGCCCGACGCGAGTCAATGGCTTGAGGCGCACGCTTCGGCCGCCCCCTTGCCCGATCATACAAAATTCCGTATAATCGAATTCATGGACGAACCCAAGCCCATCGCGTTTCGGGGTGGCGCCCTTGACGACCTGCGCGCCTTCCCCATGGAAGCTCGGCAAGAGGCGGGGTTTCAGCTCGACCAGTTACAGCGCGGCCGCGAGCCGGCCGACTGGAAACCAATGCCCAGCGTCGGCGCCGGTGTACAGGAAATCCGCATCCGGGATGCGGTTGGCGCGTTCCGGGTGATCTATGTCGCGAAATTCATCGAGGCGATCTACGTCCTGCACTGTTTTCAGAAGCGGTCGCGGAAGACCGCCCAGGTCGACCTGGACTTGGCTTGCGGGCGCTACCGGGATCTGACGAAGGAGCGAGGTCAATGACCGAGGAACGATTCACCAGCGTGTGGGACGCCATCGAAGACACCGCCGAAGCCGCCGAGAACATGAAGCTCCGCTCGGTGCTCATGGTGGCGCTGACGGACCACATCCGCCGGGCCGGCCTCAGCCAATCCCAGGCCGCCAAGCTGTTCGGCGTCACGCAACCGCGTGTTTCGGACCTGATGCGCGGCAAGATCGGCCTGTTCGGGCTCGATGCCCTGGTGAAGATGGCGGCGGCGGCCGGCCTGCAAATCGAGATCCGCGTCCACGAGCCAAAGGCCGCGTGAATCCACCGCCGATCGTCGCGGGGGTTGTCGGACACGCCCGTCCGTACCCATCTCTTTCGGAGCGCCGCCGATTGGCCGGCTATTCACTTTCGGGTAGGCCAAAACCAATACCGGGTAGGTTTTTCCGCGCTGCAGCAAGCACTTAGCCGGACGGCGTGGCCCCGGCGTCCATAAGTGATTATGAATGAACCCTAATTGAGGCGGGCGAATGTCCGAAATCGCGCCTTCCCCCTTGCCGAAGCGCCGGATTCGCGCTACCAAGGCCTCCCGTTGGTTGATGCTGCGTCGCACGCGCGGCTTACCCTCCTCCATTGTCCATTTCCATCCGTCGAGGGGTTTTTCATGGCACGCAAGAAGATCGCTCTCGTGGGCGCCGGCAACATCGGTGGCACACTGGCTCATCTCATCGGGCTGAAGGAGCTTGGTGACGTCATCCTGTTCGACATCGCCGAGGGCGTTCCCCAGGGCAAGAGCCTTGACATCGCCCAGTCGACCGCCATCGAGGGGGTCAACGCCGGCTACCGCGGCGCCAACGACTACGCCGAGATCGCCGGCTCGGACGTGGTGATCGTCACCGCCGGCGTGGCGCGCAAGCCGGGCATGAGCCGCGACGACCTGATCGAGATCAACGCCAAGGTCATGAAGTCGGTCGGCGAGGGCTTGAAGGCCCATTGCCCCAACGCCTTCGTGGTCTGCATCACCAATCCGCTGGACGTGATGGTGTGGGCGCTGCGCGAGGTCTCGGGCCTGCCGCACCACATGGTGATCGGCATGGCCGGCGTGCTGGACTCGGCCCGCTTCCGCTATTTCCTGTCCGAGGAATTCGGCGTCTCGGTCGAGGACGTCACCGCCTTCGTGCTGGGCGGCCACGGCGACACCATGGTGCCGCTGTCGCGCTACTCGACGGTCGCCGGCATCCCGCTGCCCGATCTGGTCAAGATGGGCTGGACCACGCAGGAGAAGCTGGATTCGATGATCCAGCGCACCCGCGACGGCGGCGCCGAGATCGTCGGCCTGCTGAAGACCGGCTCGGCCTTCTACGCCCCGGCCGCCGCGGGCGTGCAGATGGCCGAGGCCTATCTGAAGGACTCCAAGCGCGTCCTGCCCTGCGCGGCCCATGTCAAGGCCGGCCAGTTCGGCCAGAAGGAGGACATCTATGTCGGCGTGCCGGTGGTGATCGGCGCGGGCGGCGTCGAGCGGCTGGTCGAGATCGAGCTGAACGCCGAGGAACAGGCCGGCTTCGACAAATCGGCCGACGCGGTGCGCGGGCTGATCGCCAAGGTCAAGCAGATGAACGTCCTGTAACGGAGACGATCGACGCCATGAACATCCATGAATACCAAGCCAAGCAGCTCTTGGCGAAATTCGGTGTCGCCGTACCCAAGGGCGGCGTCGCCTACACGCCGGCCGAGGCCGAGACGGTCGCCAAGGAACTGGGCGGCCCGGTCTGGGTCGTGAAGTCGCAGATCCATGCGGGCGGCCGCGGCAAGGGTCGCTTCAAGGACAATCCCAACGGCGCCGGCGGCGTTCGCGTGATGAAGTCCGTCGAGGACGTCAAGCGCAACGCCCAGGAGATGCTGGGCAAGGTGCTGGTCACCCACCAGACCGGCCCCTCGGGCAAGGAGGTCAAGCGGGTCTATATCGAGGAGGGCTCGGACATCCGTCGCGAGCTGTATCTCGGCATGCTGATCGACCGCGCCACCAGCCGCGTCACCATCATGGCCTCGACCGAGGGCGGCATGGACATCGAGGAGGTGGCGGCGACGCACCCCGAGAAGATCCTGAAGGTGGTCGTCGACCCCGCCGTCGGCGTGCAGCAGTTCCATGGCCGCCAGATCGCCTTCGGGCTGGGCATGGAAGGCAAGCAGGTCGGCGCCTGCGTCAAGTTCGTGATGGCGATGTATCGCGCCTTCAGCCAGCTTGACTGCTCGGTGGTCGAGATCAACCCGCTGGTCGTCACCGGCGCGGGCGAGGTGATCGCCCTCGACGCCAAGGTGAACTTCGACGACAACGCGCTGTTCCGTCACAAGGACATCGAGGAACTGCGCGACGAGAGCGAGGAGGACCCGGCCGAGCTGGAGGCCGCCCGCCACTCGCTGAACTACATCAAGCTGGATGGCAACATCGGCTGCATGGTCAACGGCGCCGGTCTGGCGATGGCGACCATGGACATCATCAAGCTGTATGGCGGCACGCCGGCCAACTTCCTGGACGTCGGCGGCGGCGCCACCAAGGAGCGGGTCACCACCGCCTTCAAGCTGATCCTGTCCGACCCCAACGTCGAAGGCATCCTGGTCAACATCTTCGGCGGCATCATGCGCTGCGACGTGATCGCCGAGGGCGTGGTCGCCGCGGCCCGCGAAGTCAGCCTGAACGTGCCGCTGGTGGTGCGCCTGGAAGGCACCAACGTCGAACTCGGCAAGAAGATCCTGTCCCAGTCGGGACTGCCGATCATCGCCGCCGACAACCTTGCCGACGCCGCCGAAAAGGTGGTCAAGGCCGTGAAGGAGGCTGCTTGAATGGCCGTTCTCGTCAATTCGGAAACCAAGGTGATCTGCCAGGGCTTCACCGGCGCGCAGGGCACCTTCCACTCCGAGCAGGCCATCGCCTATGGCACGCGCATGGTCGGCGGCGTCACACCGGGCAAGGGCGGAACCACCCATCTGGACCTGCCGGTCTTCAACACGGTGCATGAGGCGGTCGAAGCCACCGGCGCCAACGCTTCGGTGATCTATGTTCCGCCGCCCTTCGCGGCGGACGCGATCCTCGAGGCCATCGACGCGGGCGTCGCTTTGGCGGTGTGCATCACCGAGGGCATCCCGGTGCTGGACATGGTCACCGTGAAGCGCGCGCTGAAGGGCTCGGGCACGCGGCTGATCGGGCCGAACTGCCCCGGCATCATCACCCCCGGCGAATGCAAGATCGGCATCATGCCGGGCCACATCCATCAGCGCGGCAAGATCGGCATCGTGTCCCGCTCGGGCACGCTGACCTACGAGGCGGTGGCGCAGACCACCGCCGCCGGCCTGGGCCAGTCGACCTGCATCGGCATCGGCGGCGACCCGGTCAACGGCACCAACTTCGTCGACTGCCTGGACCTGTTCCTGGGTGATTCCGAGACCGAGGCGATCATCATGATCGGCGAGATCGGCGGCACCGCCGAGGAAGAGGCGGCCGAGTTCCTGATGCGGTCCAAGGTGAAGAAGCCGGTGGTCGGCTTCATCGCCGGCCTGACCGCGCCCCCCGGACGCCGCATGGGCCATGCCGGCGCCATCATCTCGGGTGGCAAGGGCGGGGCCGGCGACAAGATGGAGGCGATGCGCAGCGCCGGCATTTCGGTGGCCGACTCGCCCGCCTCGCTGGGCAGCACGATGTTGAAGGTCCTGAAGGGCTGAGGCCCTTGCGCTGAACCAAGGGATGCCGAAGGGCCGAAACCCTTCGGCGTCCCCGTCTTTCCTCTATGAGGGGGCGCGACCGAAAGGCCGCGCCGACCAGGCACATGGCAAGCGATTCCCGCCTTAGCTTTCTGTTCGGTCACAACGCCGTCTTCATCGAAGAACTGCACGCCCGCTGGGCCGAGGACCCGAACGCGGTCGACCCGAGCTGGGCCGACTTCTTCCGCGACCTCGCCGACGACACCCGCGCCCAACGCCGCCCCGGATGGGCGCCGCCGCCGTCCCAGGTGATCGGCGCCACCGATGGCGAGGCCAAGCCGGCGCCCAAGCCCGCCGCCAAGCCCACCGCCGCGCCGGCCGCCGGCCCCAGCGCCGACGAGGTGCGCAAGGCGACCCTCGATTCGATCCGCGCCCTGATGTTGATCCGCGCCTATCGCGTGCGCGGCCATCTGGAAGCCAATCTCGATCCGCTGGGCCTCGCCCCGCGCGAGCCGCATCCCGAACTCGACTGGCGCACCTACGGCTTCACCGCCGACGACCTGGACCGGCCGATCTTCATCGACAAGGTCCTGGGGCTCGAGACGGCGAGCTTGCGCCAGATCATCGGCATCCTGCGCGCCACCTATTGCGGCACCATCGGTGTCGAGTTCATGCACATCCAGGACCCCGAGCAGAAGTCGTGGATCCAGCGCCGCATCGAATCGGTCGCCAACCAGACCGACTTCACCGATCGCGGCAAGCGGGCGATCCTGGAACGCCTGACCGAGGCCGAGGGCTTCGAGCGCTATCTGCAACTGAAATACACCGGCACCAAGCGGTTCGGCCTGGAAGGCGGCGAAAGCGTCATCCCGGCGCTGGAACAGATCCTGAAGCGCGGCGGCCAGTTGGGCCTTGAAGACGTCGTGCTGGGCATGGCCCATCGCGGCCGCCTGACCGTGCTCGCCAACTTCATGCACAAGCCCTATCAGGCGATCTTCTCCGAGTTCCAGGGCAACCCGGCCAATCCGTCGGACGTGCAGGGCTCGGGTGACGTGAAGTACCATCTGGGCACCTCGGCCGACCGCGACTTCGACGGCAAGACCGTGCATCTGTCGCTGACCGCCAACCCATCGCATCTGGAGGTCGTCGACCCGGTGGTGCTGGGCAAGGTGCGCGCCAAGCAGACCCAGCGCGGCGACGACGACCGCACCCGCGTGATGGGCCTGTTGCTGCATGGCGACGCCGCCTTCGCCGGACAGGGCATCGTGGGCGAGTGCTTCATGATGTCGCAGCTCAAGGGCTACACCACCGGCGGCACGCTGCACATCATCGTCAACAATCAGATCGGCTTCACCACCACGCCGCAATATTCGCGCTCGGGGCCGTATTCCTCGGACGTCGCCAAGATGGTCCAGGCGCCGATCTTCCACGTCAACGCCGACGATCCCGAGGCGGTGGTCCACGCCGCCCGCATCGCCATCGAGTTCCGCCAGCAATTCAAGGCGGACGTGGTGATCGACATGACCTGCTACCGCCGCCACGGCCACAATGAAAGCGACGAGCCGGCCTTCACCCAGCCCCTGATGTATCGCAAGATCGCCCAGCACCCGACCACGCGGCAGCTTTACGCCCGCAAGCTGATCTCGGAGGGGCTGATCGGCGAGGACGAGGCCAACGGCATGGTCTCGGGCTTCCAGGACCGCCTGGAGCGCGAGTTCGAGGCGGCCAAGGCCTACAAGGTCAACAAGGCCGACTGGCTGGAGGGCAAGTGGTCGGGCCTGGCCCAACTCGCCGACGAGGAGGAGTTGCGCGAAGAGCGCACCGACGTCCCGCTCGAGACGCTGAAGGAGATCGGGCTGGCGCTGTCCAAGGTGCCCGAGGGCTTCAACGCCAACCGCAAGATCCTGCGCCAGCTTCAGGCCAAGCGCGAGATGATGGAAACCGGCCAGGGCATCGACTGGGCGACCGGCGAGGCGCTGGCCTTCGGCACCCTGGTGGCCGAGCGCACCCCGGTGCGCCTGTCCGGCCAGGACGTCGGCCGCGGCACCTTCTCGCAACGCCACGCCGTCCTGACCGATCAGGACGACGAAAGCCGTTACGTGCCGCTCAACCACGTCAAGGAGGGGCAGGCGCATTTCGAGGTGATCGACAGCCCGCTGTCCGAGGCCGGCGTGCTGGGCTTCGAATACGGCTATTCGCTGTCCGAGCCGCACGCCCTGGTGCTGTGGGAGGGCCAGTTCGGCGACTTCGCCAATGGCGCCCAGATGATCATCGACCAGTTCATCTGCTCGGCCGAGTCGAAATGGCTGCGCATGTCCGGTCTGGTCATGCTGCTGCCGCACGGCATGGAGGGCCAGGGACCCGAGCATAGCTCGGCGCGCCTGGAACGCTATCTCCAGCTTTGCGCCGAAGACAACATGCAGGTCTGCGACTTCACCACGCCGGCCAACTACTTCCACGCCCTGCGGCGCCAGGTTCGGCGCAACTTCCGCAAGCCGCTGGTGGTGATGACGCCGAAATCGCTGCTGCGCCATAAGCTGTGCGTCTCGTCGCTGGCCGACATGGGGCCGGGCAGCCGCTTCCATCGCGTGCTGGCCGAAACCCATCCGCTGCGCCCCGACGCCGAAATCCGCCGCGTCGTGCTGTGCTCGGGCAAGGTCTATTACGACCTGCTGGAGGAGCGCATGGCGTCGGGCCAGGACGACGTGGCGATCATCCGGATCGAGCAGCTTTATCCCTGGCCCAAGGACACGCTGGTCCGCGAATTGGGCCGCTATTCCAACGCCGAGTTGGTGTGGTGCCAGGAGCAGCCGGCCAATATGGGCGCCTGGACCTTCGTCCACAGCCGCCTGGGCTACATCCTGGAAGAGCTTGGCGCCCGCGACGGCCGCGTCCACTATGCCGGACGCAAGGCGGCCGCCTCGCCGGCCACCGGCTCGTTGAAGAAGCACCAGCAGGAACAGGCGCTGCTCGTCGAGCAGGCCCTGCGCCGCCCGGTCGACGAACTGCCCAAACCGTTCCGCCGGCCCACGCCGATGAGCAAACTCCTTACTCCGGGGAAAGCCAATGCCTAGCGAAATCACGGTCCCCACTCTCGGCGAATCGGTCAGCGAAGCGACCATCGCCAAATGGTTCAAGAAGGTCGGCGACAGCGTCGCCGCCGACGAGCCGCTGGTCGAGCTGGAGACCGACAAGGTTACCGTCGAGGTGCCCTCGCCCTCGGCCGGCACCCTGGTCGCCATCGACGCCCCGGAAGGCAGCACCGTCCAGGTCGGCGGCCTGCTGGGCAGCATCGACGCGGCCGGCGCCGCCGCCAGACCGGCCGCCGCCGCCCAACCCGCCG
>JADGAL010000004.1 GCA_015232025.1 Alphaproteobacteria bacterium | reverse complement strand
GGGCAGCACGAGGCGCGGCCTCTCCCGCGCCAGCACCTCGCGCAGGCCCGCCTCGTGGGCGGGCGCGTCGGCGGTGGGCGGAACGCGGTACAGCCGGTCGCAGGCGAAGGCGATGGGCGCCGCCACGCTGTTCGCGCCGACGATGGTCAGCTCGCCGCGCATTCCCTCCAGACAGCGCAGGATGGCGAAGGCGACCAGGCTGCCGGCGCTGGTGAGCAGGATGGTGGGCTCAGCCATCCGGCTCGCCCAGGAAGCGCCGCACCGTGGCGACCGGCGAGAACCGACGCCGCGCCTCGGCCAGCGCCGCGTCGGCCATCGCCGTTCGCGCCACCGGGTCCAGGGCGCGTTCGAGGCAGGCGCCCAGATCGGCGAAGTCGGCCCTGGCGGTCACGAACAGCCGGTCGCGTCCAAGCACGCGGTCGCTCAGGCTGGTCGGCGGCGCGACGACCACGGCGCCCGCCGCCATGGGATGGATCACGCGCTCGGTGATGGCGCCCGAATAAGGCGGCGAAACGACCACGCAACGGGCGCGGCGATAATATTCGACAAGCCGCGGGTACGGCATCGGACCCACGACGCGGGTGTCGGGGTGCGTGGGGCCGGCGCCGCCTCCGACCAGCGTGATCGGACGATCGGACAGCCGCTCGATCATGCTCAGCCGGCGCCGGTTGCGCACGAACTGGTCGACCGAGCACAACAGGAAACGGGTCGCCGGGGACCTGTGATCCAGGCGCACATCCAGCGACCGGAAAACCTCGTCGCAGAGGACGCTGAAGGGGCGCGAGCCATCCGACAGGCAGGCCTCGGCCAGGGAATCGAACAGCCGGGGCACGTCGTCGCCGGTCAGTCGGCCCAGGGCGCGCGCGCGGTCGAGGTCGGGCGGACGGGTCGAGGCCACGACCAGGATGCCGATCGACCGCTCGGACTCCGGCGGGCCGGGTCCCAGATCGGGACAGGCGGGAACGTAGGTTTGGTGCGTTCCGACCTCGTCCGTCCACCGCCCCCACTGCGCCGCGAAATCGGGGTCGATGAAGATGGTGGTCTGGTCCGCTCGGCGGTGCCCCAGGATGGGCTCCATCCACTGGTTGTAGGGGCTGTCGCTGATCAGGACGATCGTCGGCTTGCCGACCAGATCGCCCAGCGGCCGCGCCGGCCCGCCCGCTTCGCCGAACGCCACCTGTCCATGAATCCAGCCGCCATCGCTGAACACCGCCTCGATGCGGGGCGACCGCAGCGCCTCGATCATGCCGGCGTCCAGTGCGGCCAGATCGAACGTCGCCGTTCTCCGGCCGATCGCCTGGAACGCCGCCCCGTAGGTCCCGGTCGCGAAGCGCAGCGCGCCGTGGGGGTCCACCTCGGCGGGCGGCAGGATCAGCGCGATGGTGTCCGGCGCGGGCGGCAAGCGATTCCTTTCTGTCGGCGGGAGCGCCAATTCTTGACGCGTCGGACGCCGCCGGGCAACGACAATCCCGGTCGCCGCCCTTCAAAGATTGAGCGGGGCGGGCGTCGCGCGGCGAATGCGGGTTGCATGTCGGCCAGGCCGCTGTACCTTTCGTCCCGATGTCCGACACGCTGGCCTTCTACGACGCCCATGCTTCCGCCTTCCTTGAGGAGACGGTGGCCGTCGACATGTCGGAACTACACGATCGTTTCCTCGGCCTGATCCCGCCGGGAGGGCTTATCCTCGACGCCGGGTGCGGCTCGGGACGCGATAGCCGCGCCTTCTTGGGGCGAGGTTTTCGGGTCCGCGCCTTCGATGGCTCCGAAGAGCTTGCCCGTCTGGCGACCGAAATCATCGGCCAGCCGGTGCGCGTCCGCCGCTTCGCCGAGGTCGACGAGCGGGCGCGATACGACGGCGTTTGGGCCTGCGCCAGTCTTCTCCACGTTCCCGAGTCCGATCTTCCCGACGCCATCGCCCGGCTGTGGGCGGCTTTGAAGCCGGACGGCACCCTCTACGCCAGCTTCAAGTACGGCGACGGAGAGCGGGTTGACGGCGGACGCCACTTCACCGATGCGACCGAAGCGCGGCTTGCCGGTTGGCTCTTGGGCATCCCCGACGTCGCCGGGGTCGAATGCTGGACGACGGTGGACATGCGGCCTGGTCGGACGGAGACATGGCTGAATGCGCTGGTCCGCCGAGGTCCGGTCGCCGCCGCCAAGTTGTTCACGGGAGAGCGGGCCAACCCGTTCCTTCCGCAACTGTGCGGAGCGATGGCGCAAGCGGACGAGATCGACTTGGCGGTCGCGTTCATCAAGACCACCGGCTTGCGCCTGCTGCTCCATGACCTCCATGCCGCCCTCGGCGAGGACGAAGAGCGCGCCCGCCCCCCGGCGCGGCTGCGCGTGGTCACCAGCGATTATCTGGATGTCACCGACCCGGATGCCCTGCGGCTGCTGATGCTGCTGGGGGAGCGCGGCGCCCAGGTCCGTATCTTCGAGGCGTCCGGGATCAGCTTCCACATGAAGGCCTACCTGTTCGCCCGCTTCGGCGAGGAGGGCGGGTTGCGGGGCACCGCCTTCATCGGCTCGAGCAACATCAGCCGCATGGCGCTCACCGATGGCCTGGAATGGAACTACCGCATCGACTATCCCGGTGACGACGGCTTCGTCGAAGCGCGGGCGCGGTTCGAAAGCCTGTTCCGCGATGGGCGCACGGTCCCGTTGACCGACGCCTGGATCGAGCGCTACGAGGCGCGACGGGTTCCACAGCCCCGGGCGGTCGCCCCCGGCAGCGAGGAACGGGAGCCACCCCCGGTCCCGACGCCGGTGCAGGTGGAAGCGCTCGCCGCGTTGGCCGCCACGCGGCGGGACGGCTATCGCCGTGGCCTCGTCGTCCTCGCCACCGGCCTGGGCAAGACTTGGGCGGCCGCCTTCGATGCGGAACAAATGGCCGCCCGTCGCGTCCTGTTCGTCGCCCATCGCGAGGAAATCCTTCACCAGGCCGCCGAGACCTTCGTGCGCATCCGCCCGCGGGCGCGGGTCGGGTTCTATGCCGGGCAGGTCCGCGACACTCAAGTGGACGTGCTGTGCGCCTCGGTCCAGACGTTGGGAAAGAAGCCACATCTGGAGCGATTCGCGCCCCGGCATTTCGACTACATCGTCATCGACGAATTCCACCACGCCGCCGCACCGATCTATCGCCGGCTGCTCAGCCATTTCGCGCCCCAATTCCTGCTCGGCCTGACCGCGACCCCCGACCGCACCGACCAATCCGACATCCTGTCGCTGTGCGACGACAATCTGGTCTATGGCTGCGACCTGTTCGCCGGGATCACCGCCGGCCTGCTGGCGCCCTTCCACTACTACGGCATCTGGGACGAAACGGTGGATTACCGGGAGGTTCCCTGGCGCAGCGGACGATTCGACCCCGAGCAACTGGTCAACAAGCTGGCCACGCTGGCCCGCGCCCGTCATGCCCTGAAGCAATGGCGGGCGCGGGCCGGGCGGCGCACGCTCGCCTTCTGCGTCTCGAAGCGGCACGCCGATTACATGGCCGATCAGTTTCGCGCCGCCGGCGTCCACGCCGCCGCCGTCTATGCGGGTTCGGCCATGGGTCGCGGCGAGGCGCTGGAGCGATTGGCCGAGGGGCGGCTGCAGGTGATCTTCTCGGTTGACCTCTTCAACGAGGGCGTCGACCTGCCCAGCATCGACACCGTGCTGATGCTGCGGCCCACCGAATCGAAGATCCTGTTCCTGCAGCAGCTCGGGCGCGGGCTGCGCAAGGCGCCCGGCAAGGAAGGCCTGGTGGCGCTCGACTTCATCGGCAACCACCAAAGCTTCCTCCACAAGCCGCAGGCGCTGGCCAAGATCGGCGCGACCTACCGACAACTGGCGGACTTCGCGCGCAAGGTCGAGGCCGGGCGGCTGGAACTGCCGCCCGGCTGCTTCATCAATTACGACCTCGAACTGATCGAGTTCCTGAAGGCGCTCGACGGCGACGGCGCCACCAAGGACTACCTCGCCCTGAGGGACGGGCTGGGGCGCCGGCCCACCCTGACGGAATTCCATCGGGCCGGCGCCAGCCCGTCGCGGGTCCGCCAGGACTACGGCGGTTGGTTCGACTTGGTGGCGGCGATGGGCGATTTGGGCGACGACGAGGCCGCGGCGGCCGAAACCCACCGGGCGTTCCTGCGCGACGTCGAGGCGACGGCGATGACCAAGTCGTTCAAGATGGTCCTGCTCGAAGCCTTCCAAGAGCTGGACGGGTGGTCGGCCGCACCCGTCCTGGCCGATCTCGCCAGGCGATCGTGGCAGGTGCTGCGGCGCCGCCGTCCGCTGTTGAGCGATCTCCCCGACACCATGGGCGCGACGGAAGACGGCACCGGCAAGGACTGGATCCGCTACTGGCGCGACAATCCCGTCAATGCCTGGATTGGGGGCAACCGCGCCGCCACCGCCAAGAGCTTCTTCCGGATGGATGGCGACCATTTCCGGCCAAGCGTCGCCGTCGATCCCGGCCAGCGCGAGATCCTGTCGACGCTGGTCCAGGAGCTTGTCGACTATCGGCTCGCCGCCTATGAGGCGCGTCGTTCCGCCACGACGCCAACGGCCGAGGTGGTGTCCTTCACGCGAACCCGGCCCACCCGCACGGAACTCGCCTTCTTCCCCAACCTCCCCATCGCCTGCGGCCACTTCAAGACCGGCCGCGCCGATGCCGAGGAGCACTACGGCGTGGGGAGTGGCCATGGCCGCCTTGATCCCGCCCGCCATTTCATCGCCCGCGCCTCGGGCAATTCCATGAACGGCGGCAAGAACCCCATCCGCGACGGCGACCTCCTGCTGCTGGAAGTGGTCACCTCGGCCAGCGCCGGGTCGATCACCGGCGGCATCATGGCCATCGAGCGCCAGGACGAGGCCGGCGACGACCAGTATCTCCTGCGCGTCGTCACCAAGACCCGCGACGGGCGCTACATCCTCAAGGCCAACAATCCCGACTACGCCGACCTCGAAGCCAACGAGCACATGCGCACCTTCGCCCGCCTGAAGGCGGTCCTCGATCCGCTGGATCTATCGATTGGCCGCCCCTTCCTGCGCGAAGAAATCCCCGAGTTGTTCGGGGAGACCTTCAACCCCGGCAATTGGAACGTCGGCCACGTGGTGCTGAGGGACAAGAAGGTCCACGTGCTGCTGGTGACCATCAACAAGCAGGGAAGGGCCGAGGATCACCGTTACCTCGACCACTGGATCGACGCGACGACCTTCCACTGGCAAAGCCAGAACGCGACGACGCCGGACAGCGCCCGCGGCCGCGAGATCATCAACCACGACAAGCTGGGCATCACGTTGCACCTGTTCGTCCGCGAGACAAAGCTGGAGGGCGGAAAGGCCGCGCCCTTCGTCTATGAGGGGCCGGTGCGCTACCGCGGCCACACGGGGGCGGCGCCGATGAGCGTGGTCTTCGAAGTCGACCGGACCTGACGGGGTCGATATCTCCGCGCCCGTTCAGCCTTCGCCGTCGGGGTCGACGGCGGGTACGCCGAGTTGCCCGGGCGCGCGCGAGCGAAACCAGATGGCCATGTCCCTGTCCTCAAGAACGTAGTCGCCGCGCGCCGGCTGCCAGACGATGCCCTGCTCGCGCAGTCCGGCGATGGCTTTCTGCACCGCGGGGATGTTCGGCGGATCCTCGCCCATGGTGCGGCCGTAGGCGGCCAGGGAGTCGCCGCTGAACGGCGCGAACTTGTCGCCTTGCTCGATAAGCCGGATCAGGACGGCCTTCTGGAGCGGCTCGAGGCTCCCGAACGCGGTCTCGAACCGCTCCATGTACTCGCTCCTGAGGGCGGCCGAGTCGTTGGCCAGCAACGTCTTGATGGAGGCCGCCCTCTCCTCGGAGAACGCGATGGCCTTGAGAACGCGGAAGAGCTCTCCCGCGCCTTCACCGACGCTTACACCGTTTGGCTCAACGAGCGGCTGGCGGCCGACAACCGCTTCGATCCGGACGACGTCTTCGCCGCCTTCGACGCTCTCGGGCGGCGGCCCGAGCTGAACGCCATGTTCGCCATCAAGGCGGCGCGCGACGCCCTGAACCAGAACGAAGATGGCGAGATGCTTGTCCCGGTTGGAGCCGGTGAAGATGCCCATGAACCTGACTGGCCAACCTGATCGTCGGGCGCGACAGGCCGTTCTACGGCGCCACGATCACCAACTTCCCGCTGCGCAGGCGGCGCGGCGCTACGCGGAGATCGCCGTCAAGGCTCGCGCCGTCGGAATGGGCTTCCCCACACCCGATGGCTACATCGCCGCGATCGCCGCCGCGCACGGCTTCGCGGTGGCGTCGCGCGACACGAGCCCGTTCGTGGCCGCCGGCCTCACCGTGATCGATCCCTGGACCGCCTGACATACCCCATCCCGCCCTGGCGCGGCGCCTTCCGTCGCCTCCCGATCCGGAGCGAGTCGGGCCGTTGGGCCCCGCCAGCCAAATCGGCGAAAGCGGCGGAAATTCGGGAGATACCACTCCGCGGGCGTTCACCCGCCGCCCGTCCGGGCCAAATTGCCCGACAGTTGCCCGATAGGCCGCGAATCGGACGGGGTGGATGCCCTACCACCACCCGCCAAGCCATTGAAAAAGAAGCCCCCCGGAGGACCGGGGGGCTGAAGTCGAACAGGGAGGCTTCACGTCTGGGAGACGCTATCGGGCGTACCCGAAACTGAAATATCGCGCAGCAATATTTCAATAAGCTAATTTATGCGCCGTCTTGACGGGTGCCATAGACAAAAGAGCAGGCCCCCCATGCGCGTAGCGCATAATGCGCCGAGGCATTGGTGGGCCATTCGACGTTCGTGTGGCTGAAGACCCACCCGAAAGAGTCGCGGGGGCTTAGGCGGGTTGCGCGCCGCCGATCTTGCGGATCAGGAAATCGCGGAACACGGCGATGCGCTTCGAGTGCCTAAGCTCCTCGGGATAGACGAAATAGGCGTCGAAGGCCGGGCCGCGCAGTTCGGGAAGGACTTCGACCATGTTGGTGGCCTCGTCGGCCAGATAGCCGGGCAGGGCGGCGAGGCCCAGGCCGGACTGCACGGCGCGCAGAATCCCGTAGATGTTGTTGACCTTGAGAATCGGGGTGCGCGTCACGTTGGGGCGCAGGCCGGCTTCCAGCAGCCAGTTGACGCGATGGACCGGCGGCCGGCCGTCCTGGCCCCAGATGATGATGCGGTGGTCGTCGAGGTCCTCGGGCGTCTTCGGAACGCCGTGCACCTTCAGATATTCCGGCGCCGCGTAGACGTGATAATGCATGGTGGTCAAATGGCGCTGCACCAAATCGGGCTGGCGCGGCGGCATCATGCGGATCGCGACGTCGGCTTCGCGCATCGACAGGTCGAGTTCGCCGTCGTCCAGGACCACGGTGACGCCGATCTCGGGATAAAGCTCGATGAATTCCTTCAGCCTCGGGGTCAGCCACAGCGAGCCGAAGGCCACCGTGGTGGTGATCTTCAGCGGCCCGCGCGGCTGGTCCCTCGAGTCGGAGATGCGCGCCTGGGCCATGCCCAATTTGCCGAACACGTCGCGCGCCGTATGGAACAGGATTTCACCCTGCTCGGTCAGAATCAGGCCGCGCGCGTGCCGGTGGAACAGGGGCACGCTCAGGCTCTCTTCAAGGGCGCTGATCTGGCGGCTGACCGCCGATTGGCTCAGGTTCAGCGTGTCGCCGGCATGCGTGAAGCTGCCCGCCTCGGCGACCGCGTGAAACACCCGCAACTTGTCCCAGTCCATCCATTCCCCCCGCCGGGTCATTGGCGCCGGGCCGCCCGCGTTCTAGCCTTTGGTCTATTCTGCCGCCGCGACGGCCTCATGTCCATGGGCAGCCAAGAAGCGATCCGCCTCCAGCGCGGCCATGCAGCCGGTGCCGGCGGCGGTCACCGCCTGTCGGTAGATCTTGTCCTGGACGTCGCCCGCCGCGAAAACGCCGGGAACGTTGGTCGCCACGGTGCCGGGGCGGGTGATCAGATAGTGCTCGTCGTCCATATCAAGCTGGCCGGCGAACAACTCGGTGTTGGGATTGTGGCCGATCGCCACGAACACGCCATCGACGTCGAGCAGGCGCGTCTCGCCGGTCTCGGTGTCCTTGATGCGCACGCCGGTCACGCCGGGCGGGTTCTGATCGCCCACGATTTCCTCGACCACGCTGTTCCAGGCGACGCTGACCTTGGGGTTGGCGAACAGCCGGTCCTGGGCGATCTTCTCGGCGCGCAGCGAATCGCGGCGATGGATCAGCGTCACCGACGAGGCGTGATTGGTCAGGTAGATCGCCTCTTCGACCGCCGAGTTGCCGCCGCCCACCACCGCCACCTTCTTGCCGCGGAAGAAGAAGCCGTCGCAGGTGGCGCAGGCCGACACGCCGAAGCCCTGGAAGGTGCGCTCGCTCTCCAGCCCCAGCCAGCGGGCCGAGGCGCCGGTCGCGATCACCAGCGTGTCGCCGGTGTAGATGTCGCCCGAATCGCCCACGCAGCTGAAGGGCCGGCGAGACAGATCGACCTTCAGAATGGTGTCGTGCACGAAGCGGGTGCCGACATGCTCGGCCTGGGCCTGCATCTGCTCCATCAGCCAGGGGCCTTGGATGGCCTCGGCGAAGCCGGGATAGTTCTCGACGTCGGTGGTGATGGTCAACTGCCCGCCCGGCTGCAATCCCGCCACCAAGACCGGCTCGAGATTGGCGCGCGCGGCGTAGATGGCCGCCGTGCAGCCGGCCGGGCCCGAGCCGAGGATCAGGACTTTCGTGTGGATGGTGGCCATTGGGCGCTCCTGGGGCTGAACGTTGCGGCGGGCGGTCGAGCAAGTGGGCGGCTGGGCGGCGCGGCGGCAATGGCGCCGCGCCGCCGGGAGCCCCGGTCGCTTTACAGTTCCTTGGCGTGCTCGGCCAGGTACTTCGCGACGCCTTCGGGAGAGGCTTTCATGCCGGCCTTGCCCTTCGACCAACCGGCCGGGCAAACCTCGCCGTGCTCTTCCGTGAACTGAAGGGCGTCGACCATCCGCAGCGCCTCGTCGACGTTGCGGCCCAACGGCAGGTCGTTGACCACCTGATGACGCACCAGACCGTTGCGGTCGATCAGGAAGGTGCCGCGCAGCGCCACCGCCTCGTTCATCAACACGCCGAACGAGCGGGCGATGCTTTTGGTCAGGTCGGCGACCATAGGGAATTGAACCTTGCCCAGGCCACCCTTGTCGACCGGGGTGTTCTTCCACGCCAAATGCGTGAAGTGCGAATCGACGCTGACCGCCACCAGCTTGGTGTTGCGCTCGGCGAAGGCCGGGCCGCGATGGTCATGGGCCAGGATTTCGGACGGGCAGACGAAGGTGAAGTCGAGCGGGTAGAAGAACACGAGGCCGTAGGAGCCCGCCAAATAGGTCTTGAGATTGAAGGCCGGGTTGATCTCGTTGTCCGGCATCACCGCCGGCGCGGTGAAATCGGGAACGGGCTTGCCGACCAGGACGGTGGGGTAATCGCTCATTTATGGGGCTCCTTCGGGTAGTTTCGGCCGGCAATGTAGTGGCCTGGGGCGATCCATGCAAGTCGGAATAACTCCAAGAAACGGTTGTGAATTGTGGCGGTTGAGGGGGCATGCCATTTTCCGCTTGTGATATGACGCGAAGTGGCCACACTCGGAAACTCTCGGACGGGGAGGTTCATACTCGATGCGCATCGCGCTGGTAGCCATGCCTTGGCGCGACTCCACCGGACCGGCGATGGGGTTGAGCAATCTCAAAGCCATCGCCCTCGAACATCCCGACACCACCTGCGATATCCACTACCTGAACATCGCATGGCAGAAGACCGTCGAAACGGCGCTTGCCGCCGCGGCCGCTCGGGATGGCCTACCGCTGAATCAACTTTGCTCGAAAATACTCGACTTGGCCCAAATACGCCATAGCGCCGAATGGATGTTCGCGCTGGATGCGTTTCCCGAGACGCAGGCGACGGCGGATTTATACATCGATGAGTACAGGAGCAGCGCTCTGCGACAAAAGTTCGCATATTCTGAATATATATTGGAAACGGCAAAATTGGTAAGGGGGTTCCTGGAAGAGTGTTTAAACAATATTTCCTGGGATGCCTATGATGTGATAGGCTTCGAGTGCATCTATTTACAGCTCTCGCCATCCCTCGCGCTGGCGAAGCGGCTGAAGCGGGCGTTTCCGGAAAAAATATCGCGCGAAATCGAGCCGGCGCATTCTTCGCGACATCGCCCACATCGTCGACGGCCATGGCATTCGCCAGTTGCGCTTCGCCGACAGCATCCTGTCGAGCAAGCTGATCGAAAACGTTTGCGACGAACTGATTTCGACCGACGCGAACCTAACCCTGATGGGCTCGGTGAAGTCGAACATGTCTCGCCGAGCCGTGCAAAAGGCTAGGCGATCCGGGTTCGGGGCGTTGCAGGCCGGCGTGGAATCACTGTCGACCAATGTACTCAAGTACATCGACAAAGGCGTGACCGCGTTGACCAACGTGGCGATGCTGAAATACGCCAAGGAAGCGAACATCAGATGCAATTGGAACATCTTGGTTGGGTTTCCGGGAGAAGGGCAGTCTGACATTCAGGACTCTATCGAAATTGCGGAAAGAATTTTTCATTTACAGTGCCCAAATATTTTATCGCATATCAACATGGTTAGGTCCAGTCCAGCCTTCGAACGTTCGGATGAACTTGGGTTGCAAACATAAGAATATATAAGTGGCAAGGGTATATTTATCCGTTTGGGGACGATGACGTGTTTGCGATTGCCAGCAAATATGACTTTGAAGTAGCCGATCATTTTCCGAAGGTCGATCTCGGAGGTTTGTGGAAGACGGTGTCCAATTGGCGGCGCGTCGAGCGCAATGCGCTTCTGGTGTTTTGGCGCGATTCGGATGGCGGCACCCTCATCGACACGCGACCGTGCGCGGCCGAGACCCGGATCACGCTCGACCGGTTCGCCGCGGACATTTACGCGTTCATCGACGTTCCGCGGCGCTTCGTCGACATCGTCCGCCATGTCGGCGCGCCCAGCGACCAGGTGGCGGCGGTGCTCGACGATTTCTGGCGGCGCAAGCTCAGCGTCAGGGAAAAGGACGACCACCTCGCCGTCGCGTTGAGCGACTGTTCGATCACCCCTTGGGTGGCCATCGCGACGCTTGAAGAGGCGCGGATTCGCGATCCCGCCAAGCGCGGGACGGTCGACGGCGGAATTGTTGCGCTTGGCGTCTCCACCAGCCCATTGTAATATAATTGCGCAAAGGGGATTGGGAGACGCATTTTCCATGCAACGGGTCAAGCTGGACCGGATCGACCGCCGCATCCTTAGCGATTTGCAGGCGGACGGGCGGATGACCAATGTGGAACTCGCCCGGCGGGCGGGGATTTCGGCGCCGCCCTGCCTAAGGCGGGTGCGCGCGCTGGAGGAGGCGGGCTTCATCCGCGGCTACCACGCCCAGATCGATCCGGCGGCGCTGGGCTTCAACGTCACCGTCTTCGCCCATGTCGGGCTGAACAGCCAGGCCGAGGCCGACCTCAAGGCGTTCGAGGCGCTGGTCCAGGGCTGGCCCGAGGTGCGCGAGTGCCACATGCTGGCCGGCGAGACCGACTTCCTGCTGAAGGTGGTGGCGCATGACTGGGACGACTACCAGCGCTTCCTCACCACCCGGCTGACGGCGGCGCCCAATATCAGCCACGTCAAGTCCGCGCTGGGGATTCGCAGTTCGAAGCAGGAACCGGGCGTGCCGATCGACGTCCAGGCCGGCCCCGAGCCCGAGCAGGAATAGCCTTCGCCTTCCTTGGCGCGTCACCCCCGCGAAAAGCGGGGGTCCATTTTGGGGTGTGGCGATGGAGTGATCCGCCAAATAGGATGCGGCGGCACGATGGATTCCCGCTTTCGCGGGAATGATGGGGTGGACGGCCCCTGCTCACCGGCATCGAAGTGCCATAAGGTGGTCGTCGTGCAACGCCACAAGAGGGGGCCGTCCATGGATAAGATTAGCATCATCGGGTTGGATTTGGCGAAGGGGGTTTTCCAGGTCCACGGCATCGACGCGGATGGGGAGGTGGCGGTTCGGCGCCAGCTCCGCCGAGCCCAGGTGCTCGGGTTTTTCGCGCGGCTTGAGCCATGCCTGATCGGCATGGAGGCCTGCGCCACGTCGCATTACTGGGCTCGGGAGATGGTGGCGCTGGGGCACGAGGTTCGGCTGATCCCACCAGCGCACGTGAAGCCCTACGTCCGGCGCGGCCGCAAGAACGACGCCAACGACGCGGCGGCGATCTGCGAGGCGTTGCAGAGCAAGCGGATCACCGTCGTTCCGGTCAAGTCGCCGGAGCAGCAAGCCGGGCTGGTGCTTCACCGGGCCCGCAACCTGCTGGTGACCCAGCGCACGATGCTCGCCAACGCGGTGCGGTCGCACCTCGCCGAATTCGGCACCATCGAAGCGCAAGGAGAAAAAGGGCTTGGCAAGCTGATCGTGCTGGCTTTGGACGCCAACGCCCCAGGGCTGCCGGCCTTCGCGCGGGAAGGGCTGGCCATGCTCGCCGCCCAGTTGCGCGAGGCCGAAGCGAAGATCGACGCGCTGAACCAGCAAATCCGGGCGCTGCACCAGAGCGACGAGGCGAGCCGCCGGGTGGCCACCATCCCCGGCATCGGCCCGCACATCGCCAGCGCCCTCGTGACCGCGATCGGCCACCCGCAGCGCTTCTCGAGCGGGCGCGACCTCTCGGCATGGCTGGGCCTGGTGCCGTCGCAGAATTCCACTGGCGGCAAGACGGCGCTCGGGCCGATCACCAAAACCGGGGACCGCTATTTGCGATCCCTGCTCGTGCTGGGCGCCACCGCGATGCTCAGGAGGCGCAACCACGGATTCGCGCCTTGGCTCGACGCGCTGCTCGGCCGCATGTCGGCGCGCAAGGCGACCGTCGCGCTCGCCAACAAGATGGCCCGCATCGTCTGGGCCATCCTCGTCAAGGGCGGCATCTACCAGCCGCCCCAGGTCGCGACCGCCGCCTGATCCAAGCGCGAGACACAGGGGACCAGAAGCGAGGGCGAAGACAGCGTGATGGCGACCGACCAACTCCACGACCGCAGAACCCTTGTACCGTCACGGCCGTCTCAGGTCGCGGGAATGATTTGGGAGCGTGTCGCGGATCACATCATGGCCAGCGGTCGTTCAGCCGCGAAAACAGGCCGGACACATGACTGCAACAGCCTGGTCGCTCGCATCGTTGATTTTTCCCTTGCCAAGCAGGGGCCGTCCACACATGACGATAAAGAAAACAGCCTGTTAGGTCGTCCGCCCCGAGTGATCGCGGGAAAGACGATGAACAAGCGCCCTCAGACGAATTTCACGTCGACGATCTGGTACATCTTCGAGCCGCTGGGGGTGCTGACCTCGATGGTGTCGCCCACCGTCTTGCCGATCAGGGCGCGGGCCAGCGGGGCGTGGACCGACAGGCGGCCCGATTTGATGTCGGATTCGTGGGCGCCGACCAGGGTGTAGGCGCTTTCGTCGTCGGTGTCCTCGTCGGCCAGGGTGACGGTCGCGCCGAAGCGGACGACGGTGCCCGACATCGTGCTGACGTCGATCACCTGGGCGCGGCTGATCACGTCCTCCAACTCGGCGATCCGGCCTTCGGTGAAGCTTTGGCGTTCGCGCGCCGCGTGGTACTCGGCGTTCTCGGACAGGTCGCCGTGCTCGCGCGCCTCGGCGATGGCGCGAATGATGGCGGGCCGCTCCACGCTCTTGAGATGCTTCAATTCCAACTCGAGGCTGGCCAAACCGGCCGGCGACATCGGTATCTTTTCCATGGGGTCCCCGAGCGTGACTGGACTAACGCCGCCGGGACGGCGTTCAAAAGGAACCGATAGAATACGATTGGAGCGGGGCGACATCAAGTGCCCCACACTTCAGGGCCTCGATGGCGTCGACGGCGGCCCGCGCCCCGGCCACCGTGGTGTAGTGCGGGATGTTGATGCTCAACGCGGTGCGCCGGATCGAGAAGCTGTCGGCGATGGCGGTGGCGCCCTCGGTGGTGTTGACGACCAACTGCACCTGACCCGACAGCATCGAGTCGACGCAGTGCGGGCGACCTTCGACCACCTTGTTGACGATGCCCACCACGATGCCGTGCTCGGACAGGTACCGCGCCGTGCCGCTGGTGGCGATCAGCTTGAAGCCCATGTCGACCAGACGCTTGCCCAATTGCGCGGCGACCTTCTTGTCGCCTTCCTTGACCGAGATGAAGGCGGTGCCGGCCAGCGGCAGCTTGACGCCGCTGCCCAACTGGGACTTGGCGAAGGCGCGCGGGAAGTCGCTGTCGATGCCCATCACCTCGCCGGTCGATTTCATCTCCGGCCCCAGGATGATGTCGACGCCGGGGAAGCGCGAGAACGGGAACACCGCCTCCTTGACCGCGACATGCTTGATGTCGGGGCGCTTCAAGCCGAACGAGGCCAGCTTTTCGCCGGCCATCACGCGGGCGGCGATCTTGGCGATCGGCACGCCGGTCGCCTTGGCGACGAAGGGCACGGTGCGGCTGGCCCGCGGATTGACTTCGAGAATGTAGATCTCGCCGTCCTTGACCGCGAACTGCACGTTCATCAGCCCGACCACTTGCAGCCCGCGGGCCAGCAGGGCGGTCTGGCGGTGCAATTCCTCGATGGTCTCGGGGGTCAGCGAGTGCGGCGGCAGCGAGCAGGCCGAGTCGCCCGAATGGATGCCGGCCTCTTCGATGTGCTCCATGATGCCCGCGACATGCACGTCGGTGCCGTCGGCGATGGCGTCGACGTCGATCTCGACGGCGTCGGACAGGTAGCTGTCGATCAGCACCGGGTTGGTGCCGGTCACGAACACCGCCTCGCGCATGTAGCGCTCGAGCTCGTCGGTGTCGTGGACGATGCGCATGGCGCGGCCGCCCAGCACGTAGGACGGGCGGATCACCACCGGATAGCCGATCCGCTCGGCGGCGGCGCGGGCCTCCTCCAGCGTATGGGCGGTGCCGTTGGCCGGCTGGCGCAGGTCAAGCCGCTGAAGCAACTCCTGGAAGCGCTGACGGTCCTCGGCCAGATCGATGGCGTCGGGCGAGGTGCCGAGGATCGGGATGTTGGCCTTCTCGAGGGCGGCGGCCAGCTTCAGCGGGGTTTGGCCGCCGAACTGCACGATCAGGCCCTTGACGGCGCCGCGCCGCTGCTCGACGCGCACCAGATCGATGACGGTCTCGGCGGTGAGCGGCTCGAAATACAGGCGATCCGAGGTCTCGGGGTCGGTCGAGACGGTCTCGGGGTTGCAGTTGACCATGATGGTCTCGAACCCGGCCTCCTTCAGGGCGTAGGCGGCGTGGACGCAGCAATAGTCGAACTCGATGCCTTGGCCGATGCGGTTGGGGCCGCCACCGAGGATCACCACCTTGTCGCGGGCGGTCGGCTCGGCCTCGCATTCCGCCGGGGCGCAGCCGTCGCCCTCGTAGCAGGAATACATGTAGGGCGTGTCCGAGGCGAACTCGGCGGCGCAGGTGTCGATGCGCTTGTAGACCGGCTTGACGTTCAAGACGTCGCGGCGGAAGGCGGTCTCGACGATGGTCTTGCCCGACAACTCGGACAGGCGCTCGTCCGAGAAGCCCATCTTCTTGAGGCGCAGCAGGCCGGGGGCGTCGATCGGCAGGCCCTTGGCGCGGACCTCCTCCTCGACGCGAACGATGTCTTCGACTTGGCGCAGGAACCAGCGGTCATAGGCGCAGGCGGCGTGAATCTCGTCGACCGAGAAGCCGGCCCGGAAGGCCTGGGCGATCAGCAGCAGGCGATCGGCGCGCGGTTGGGCGAGCGCTCCCCGGATGGCGTCGCGGCCACCCGGCACCACCACGTCGTTGAGGCCGGTGAGCCCGGTCTCCATCGAGCGCAGGCCCTTTTGCAGGCTTTCGGCGAAACAGCGGCCGATCGACATCGCCTCGCCCACCGACTTCATCGAGGTGGTGAGCGTCGGATCGGCGCCGGGGAACTTCTCGAAGGTGAAGCGGGGGATCTTGGTGACGACGTAGTCGATGGTCGGCTCGAACGACGCCGGGGTCGAGCCGGTGATGTCGTTCATCAACTCGTCCAGGGTGTAGCCGACCGCCAGCTTGGCGGCCACCTTGGCGATCGGGAAGCCGGTCGCCTTCGAGGCCAGCGCCGACGAGCGCGACACGCGGGGATTCATCTCGATCACCACCATGCGGCCGTCGACCGGATTGACCGCGAACTGCACGTTCGAGCCGCCGGTGTCGACCCCGATCTCGCGCAGAACCGCGATCGAGGCGTCGCGCATGATCTGGTATTCTTTATCGGTGAGCGTCAGCGCCGGGGCCACGGTGACCGAGTCGCCCGTGTGGATGCCCATCGGGTCGACGTTCTCGATCGAGCAGACGATGATGCAATTGTCGGCGCGGTCGCGCACGACCTCCATCTCGAACTCTTTCCAGCCGAGCACCGATTCCTCGACCAGCACCTGATGCACCGGCGAGGCGGCCAGCCCGCCCGACACGATCTGCTCGAACTCGCCGACATTGTAGGCGATGCCGCCGCCGGTTCCGGCCAGCGTGAAGGACGGCCGGATGATCGCCGGCAGGCCGATCGCGGTCAGCGCCTCGCGCGCCTCGGCCAGCGAATGGACCATGCGGCTTTTCGGGCTTTCCAGGCCGATCTTGTCCATCGCGTCGCGGAACAGCAGACGGTCCTCGGCCTTGGCGATGACGTCGCGATTGGCGGCGATCATCTCGACGCCGTATTTCTCGAGCGTGCCGTCGTCGGCCAGCGCCATCGCGGTGTTCAGCGCGGTCTGGCCGCCCATGGTGGGCAGCAGCGCGTCGGGGCGCTCCTTCTCGATGATGCGGGTCACCATCTCGGGCGTGATCGGCTCGATATAGGTCGCGTCGGCCAGATCCGGGTCGGTCATGATGGTGGCCGGATTCGAGTTCACCAGGATCACCCGGTAACCCTCGTCGCGCAAAGCCTTGCAGGCTTGCGCTCCCGAGTAGTCGAACTCGCAGGCTTGGCCGATGACGATCGGCCCGGCGCCGATGATGAGGATCGATTTGATGTCGGTGCGCTTGGGCATCAGCTTTTGCTTTCCATCAGCGCCACGAAACGCTGGAAGAGGTGATGGCTGTCCTGTGGGCCCGGAGAGGCTTCCGGGTGGTACTGCACCGAGAAGGCGGGCTTGCCCTCGACGGCCAAGCCCTCGACCGAGCCGTCGAACAGCGAGCGGTGGGTGACCGCGACTCCGGCGGGGATCGAGGTCTCGTCGACCACGAAGCCGTGATTCTGGCTGGTGATCTCGACCCGGCCGGTGGCCAGGTCCTTGACCGGATGGTTGGCGCCGCGGTGGCCGGTCTCCATCTTGCGGGTGCGGGCGCCCAGCGCCAGCCCCAGCATCTGGTGGCCCAGGCAGATGCCGAACAGCGGCACGCCGGCCTGGACCAGGGCGCGGATCACCGGCACCGCGTAGACGCCGGTGGCGGCCGGGTCGCCGGGGCCGTTCGACAGGAACACGCCGTCCGGCTTGTGGCCCAGCACCTCGTCGGCGGTGGCGGTGGCCGGAACCACGGTGACGCGGCAGCCGGCGGCGGCCAGACAGCGCAGGATGTTGCGCTTGGCGCCGTAATCGATGGCCACCACGTGGAAGCGCGGCGCCTCTTGGCGGCCATGGCCGCGGCCCAGGGTCCATGTGGTCTCGTCCCAGGAATAGGTCTGGCCGCAGGTGACGCCCTTGGCGAGGTCCATCCCCTCCAGACCCGGCCACTCGGCCGCCATGCGATGCAGCGCGGGCAGATCGAACTGGCCGTCCGGCGCATGGACGATGGTGCCGTTGGGGGCGCCCAGGGCGCGGATGCGCCGCGTCAGGGCGCGGGTGTCGATGCCGGTGATCCCGGCGATGCCGTGGCCGCGCAGCCAGGCGTCCAGCGGCTTGGCCGAGCGCCAATTGCTGGGCTGGGTGACGTCGGCGCGCAGGATGCAGCCGCGCGCCGCCGGGGTGACCGACTCGACGTCCTCGGCGTTGGTGCCGACATTGCCGACATGGGGAAAGGTGAAGGTGATGATCTGGCCGGCGTAGGAGGGATCGGTCATCACCTCTTGATAGCCGGTCATCGAGGTGTTGAAGACCACCTCGCCCACGGCGGCTCCGGTGGCGCCCAATCCGCGCCCCCACACGATGGCGCCGTCGGCGAGCACGAGCGCGGCCGTGGCCCCCGGAGGACGCTGGCTGGCGGGGGGCGCTGGCATCCGGTGGTCGAGGTTCGACATGCTGTTCCTTGGCTGCGCCCCACCGGCCGCGCGCAAGCGCCGGACGCCGCAGAATTTCGGCGCCGACCGCGAAAGCGCCCGGAAGGTTGGGCATATGGCTAAAGGCAAATTGGGCGTTAAATAAGCAAATCGCCTCCGCCCGTCAAGCGTTGCCGACCCACCCGTTGGTGGGGGGCGGCCCAGGGGAATCGCTTGAACGGGATCAGGCGGTCGGGCGGAGCAGCGACTCCAGGTAATTGACGTCCCATGCTGCCGATTTCCGGCGCACCTTGAGGCTGTGCTTGTCTTTGGCGCCACGGATGAGGTTCATGGCCATGTGGCGGACGGTAGCGATGTTCTGCGGCCCGAAGCCGGATCGGAGCCGGCACAGGTCGTCGTGGAAGACGACGTCGAGCACCCAATGGAGTCGGTTCTCGATGTGCCAATGGCAGCGCACGGCGCGCGCGAAGGCTCGCGCGTCGATGCGTGTCGAGCAGAGATAGTAGCGCCGCTCGCGACTGGTCTTGCCATTGCGCTCGACCTCGGCCTCGACCATGCCGACCGCCGCCAGACCTGGGAAGCGCGGTTCGCCGGGAAAGCGGCGGTCGGTAGCCAGCCAGCCCACGTCGTGGCTGACGGCGTGGCGACGGACCTCGATGCGGCCGTGCTCGCCGTCGGTGGTCTCGTATCGATCGAGCGCCTGGGCGTCGTCGGCGAAGAAGCTTACGATCTCGCCGTGCAATGCCGGCCAGTTCTCCTTCACGGCCAGGAGATAGTCCGCCTCGCGGTCGAGAATGGCCTGGGCGATCTTGGTCTGGCAGCCCATGGCGTCGATGGTGACCAGCGCACCCTTCAACTCCAGTCGTTCGAGCAGCAACGGAATGGCGGTGATCTCGTTGGACTTGGCATCGGTGGCCTGCTGTCCGAGCACGAGGCGCTGGCGGCTGGCCCAGGCCGAAACCAGGTGCAGCGGCTCTCGGCCCTTGCTGCGCGCGTGAGCGCGGCACGAGGTCTTGCCGTCGATCGCGACGATGTCCGGCTCAGCCTCGCGCAAACCATCGACCCAGGCCGTGAAGCACGCCGCGAACAAGGTCCCGTCCAGCGCATTCACCACGTCGTTCAGTGTGTCGTGGCTCGGAATGCCGCGTGCGAACGGCAAAAAGCGGCGCAGAAAGTCCAGGTTCATGTTGCCCCAGCGGCGGATTTCCACGAAATCCTCGGCCCCCGCCATCGTGCCGCACAGCACCGCCAGCATGATCTCCGGCAAGGGGTATACCACCTTCCAGGACTGGCGCGGGTCCTCCAGCGCCGAGAAGTGATCCAAAAGCCCCCGCTTCGCCTCGCAACTCGCCATTGCCGCCTCTCCCTCGTAGCGGCGATTCTTGAATCACGCAGGCGCTCTTTTGCACAACCCAATCTGTCAAGCTCGGCTTCGAGCGATTGCCGTGGCTCGCCGGCCAAGTCGCTTGACACCGCCGACGGGGGCTGTATTGTGCGCCCCCTGACTTCGTCCTAGCTCAATTCGGGAATTCCGCCATGGCCAAGCCCGCCACCGTCCTCATCAAGCTCGTCAGCTCCGCTGGCACCGGCTATTTCTACGTGGCCAAGAAGAATCCGCGGAAGACGACTGAGAAGTTCGAGTTCCGCAAATATGACCCCGTCGTGCGCAAGCACGTCGCGTTCAAGGAATCGAAGATCAAGTAGTCTTCGCCTCCCCGAATGGCCCGACCATGAAAAAGGCCGCCCCGCGAAACGGGGCGGCCTTTTCCTTGGGCGCTTCCGGCGATCAGGCCAGGAACTTGGCGACCGTCTGGAGGAAGTTGGCGACCGAGATCGGCTTGGCGATATAGCCCTCGCAGCCACCCTCGCGGATCTTCTCCTCGTCGCCCTTCATGGCGAAGGCCGTGACGGCGATCACGGGGATCGCCTTCAACTCCGCATCCTCCTTCAGCATCTTGGTGATCTCCAGGCCCGAAACCTCGGGCAACTGGATGTCCATCAGGATCAGGTCCGGGCGGTGGTCACGCGTGAGCTTCAGCGCTTCGCGGCCGTCCTTGGTCTGCAGGGTCTGATAGCCATGGGCCTGCAGCAGATCGTTGAACAGCTTCATGTTGAGATCGTTGTCTTCGACGATCAAAATTGTTTTTGGCATAAGCGCTTCCCCTGGGGCCTGGACTGCCGGAGTTTCGACATCATCCCCAATTCCCGGCGACAAGTCAAACCGCGCTATGCCGTAGCAGCGGTTCTCACTATGGCCCGGACGGCGGCGGTTGGAGGTTGAGGAGGCGGCTGGGGCTGGGGAAAAGGCTTGGTTATGGCGGCTGGGGCGGCGGTCTCCCGGTTCGGATGGTTCGAAACAGGCTTCCCCATGAAGGGAAGACGAGATAGGCGGTGATGGTGCGGATGTGCTCGAACAGGCGCATCTTGGCGCCGACCTTCTGGCGGCCGTCCTGCCATTGGGCCTCCGCGAGGTCGCAGGCGTTGTGCATGGCGAAAGCCAGCAGGTTCAGGGAAACAAGCAGACTGGCGAGGGTATCCTTGCCGTGCCCGAAGTTGTGTTCGAGATTGTATCCGTTGTTCTTGAGAACGTTGAATGTCTCGTTCTCGATTTTCCAGCGGGCACGGCCGCAGGCGGCAATCTCGGCGGCGGACTGTCTGTTGACCGCGAGGTTGGTGACGAAGCTGTTGCGGTAGGTCACCTTGCCGCTGGGCTTGCTGATCTCGATCTCCAGCCAGTTGACCGCCAGCGCGTCTTTGCCGTCTCGGAGCGGAACGTCCTTCATCCAGCGGTGGCGATGGATCCGTTTGGCCGATCCGACACCCACGGTTTCACTGAACTCCTCCAGGGGCACGCCGGTCAGATACTCGGTCAGCGTCTTGTGGCTCGAAGGCTTGCAGCCGAAGATGAAGCTGCCGCCCACCGCCAGGACGTCGGCGCACATCGGCTGGCGCGCATAGATGTCGTCGCCCAGGTAGACCGGGTTCAGCCAAGCGTAATGCGGTCCCAGACGGGAAAGCCAGCGGCGCGCCGCGTTGGGCTCGCAGTCCTGCTTTTTGGCGCCGTCCTGCGGACGAACGAATTCGGGCGGCAAGGGAACGACTGTCGCGTGACCGGGCGCAACCAGTGTCGCCCCGACGAAGCTGTGGAAATACTCGGTCTCGCCATCCGAACGCTTCCGGGTCGAGCAACGGGGGCAATGGACCTTGCGCGAACAGAAGTGCTCCGACCCATCCAGAGCGATCAATGTTCGCCCACCCAGACGCCGCAACGGCTTCAGGCCGCCGCTCCCCTCCAGGTCACGGACGATATGCTGGAAAACCGCGTCGAAATGATCCGTCGGCACCCCGTCCAGCATCTGGCGTATGTGGTTGTCGCTGGGGATTTTCGTCATGCCGAACAGCGTGTTGGCGTTCGACCGCCCCCGCATCTCCTCCAACGCCTTCTGGTGCGCCAGAAACGAAGGGCTCTGCATGAAGAACACCGAGAACGCCGCGACGCCGATGTCCTCCATTCGGTATTGCACGTTCCGCCCCTCCCGCTTGTCCGGCAGGGCTTCGCACCGCTCGCGCAGTGCCGTTATGTACGAATCAAGATGGTCCACACCACCTATTGAGTCAGACTTTTTCCTCCGGGGGAATCCCCTTTCGTTCCAAATTTAGAATTGCTGATGCCGTAGCTTTCGGTTGAGCGGTCTTGCCCGGCGCGACGACGCCCCCACCTCGCCATCATGCCCGTGGCGTTCTTCGACCTCGACGGAACGCTGTCCAGCCTGCCGGCCAGCGAAGCCCTTCTGGTGGGGCTGATGTTGCGCGAGGGTCACCTGGGGCCAAACCAGATGGCCGCCGCCGCGCTGAACCATCTGCGCCTGCTGCCGCTCGGCTTCGGCGTGGCGATGCGGCTGAACAAGGGCTATGTGGCCGGCTTGGCGGTCGAGCGGATCGAGGAGCTGGGCCGCCGGGTGGCGGACATCCTGATCGCCAGGCACATGCGCCCCACCGTGCTGCGCCGCCTGGACGAGCACCGGGCGGCCGGCGACATCGCCGTGCTGATCACCGGCTCGCCCGATTTCGTCGCGGCGCCGCTCGCCCGGGCGCTTGGCATCGGCCACTGCATCGCCACCGTCTGCCCGCAAGGCGCCGGGCGTTTCCTCGCCCATCCTCCCTCCAACCAACCGTTCGGCGGCGCCAAGCTGGAACTGGCCCGCGCCTTCTGCGCCGAGCGCGGCTTGGCCCTGAACGAGTGCGCCGCCTATGCCGATTCGCTGTCCGACGCCCCCCTCTTGGCGGCCGTCGGGCGCCCGGTGGCGGTGTGGCCCGACATCTGCCTGCGCCGCCTCGCCGAAGTTCGCGACTGGCCGATCATGGGCGCGGGCGAATGAAAAAAGGGCCGGGTGTCGCCACCCGGCCCGAAGTTTGTTTCTCTGGAGGAGAAAGGACACTGGATACGCCCTCATCATCCCCAAAACCCGGAGGGTGCGCTGTGACAGCCGTCACACCGGTCGAAAAAAACTCAAATCCCACGCACTTCCTCGACGAGTCGTTCCAACTTTTCCATGTCGAGGACGACCAAGGCGTCCTTGGCGCGGCGCACCACGCCGTCGCGCGCCAGATCGTTGAGCACCCGCGCGACCGTCTCGCGCGTCGTGCTGACCCGGCTGGCGATGTCGGAATGGACGGGGATCGGGCGGATTTCGGCGGTCCGCTCGTCGGTCGAGCAGGCCCGCGCCTGACGCAGGAGTTCGGCGTGGACCCGGTTGTTGGCGCCCAGCGTCGACAGATCCATGATGCGGTCGGTCGATTGCCGGATGATCCGCGCCAAGCCCCGCATGATGGCCACGCCGACCACCGGGTGGCGCTCGATCAGGGTGGCGAAGCCCTCGGGCGACAGGGCCGCCGTCAGGGTTTCCTCGCGCGCCATGACGCTGGCCGAGCGCGGCTCGCCGTCGATGGCGGCCAGTTCGCCGAAATATCCCCCCGGTCCGATGTCGTCCAAGGTGACCTCGCGCCCCGACATCGAGTAGTTGACCACCCGAACCAGGCCGCCCACCACGAAGAACACGTCGCGCGTCTCGCTTTGGCTGTCGATGATCTGCTCGCCGCCGGCATGGCGCCGCCATTTGCATTGGCGGGCGAGCTGGTCCCGGTCGGCGCGGGAGACGGTGGCGAGGATCGCTATCCCGTCAAGCGTCTGGCTGTCTTGGATCTGCACCGCTCATGCCCTCATGCCTCGCCTCGCGGCATTATGCGCCCGCTGGCGCCCGCTTGCAATTTGCCCTGAAAACGTCGAATGTCGCGCTTCCTGCGGAGGAGCACGCATGAAAACCATCTACTTCAAGGCCGGCCCCAGCGAATGGAAGTACGAACTCGACGACGCCGAGTATGACTTGGTCATCAAAAGCGTCCTCGAGGACGAGCCCGACCTCGAGGACCTGCTCGACGAATCGCTCGAAACCATCCGCGACCTGTCGGCCATGGCGGACGAGGAGATGGACGAGGACGACGAAATCGACCAAGCCATCGCCGTCGCCTTCCTGTGGCACTATTTCAATCATCTCGAGGGCGAAGGCCACATCGATGGCGACGTCGTGCTGATCGAAAACGACGACGGCGAGGGCGTCACCGTGATCCCGGCCAGCGACGTCCTTTTCGAATAGCCCGCGCGCGGAAGGGGTGGCCATCGGCTAGGGATAGCCAAGGCCCCCCAAAGGCGCGTATCCTCCCTGGACAACAAGAGGGACACCAAGGTTCCTGCCAGCGGGGGGACGATGATCGAAGTCCGCATTCACGGGCGCGGCGGCCAAGGCAACGTGGTCGCGGCCTATCTTCTGGCGACCGCCGCCTTCGAGGAAGGCCGCCACTGCCAAGCCTTCCCCAGCTTCGGCGCCGAGCGCCGGGGCGCACCCGTCACCGCCTTCGTGCGGATCGACGACAATCCCATCCAGCGACGCTGCCAAGTCCGCGCCCCCGATTTCCTGATCATACAGGACTCCGGGCTGCTGCACGTGGCGGGCGTCACCGAGGGCTTGAAGCCGGGCGGCGGCGTGCTGGTCAATTCACCGCGCGCGTCGGACGACGTGGCGGCCGAGACCGGGCGGCCCACCATCGCCCTGCCCGCCTCGCAATTGGCGGCCGACATCCTTGGCCGACCGATGCCCAACGTGGCCCTGCTGGCCGCCTTCCTGACGATCACCGGCATCGTCCCGGTCGACGCGTTGGGCAAGGCCCTGGGCCACCGCTTCAAGGGCGACGTCCTGGAGCGCAACCGCAAGCTCATCGACGCCGCGGCCGCCCTGGTTCCGGCGGGCCTGTGGCGGGAGGCCGCCCATGCTTGAAGCTCTCGAAGGCAGTCAGGCGGTCGCTCGCGCCGTCGCCATGTGCCGGCCCGAAGTGGTGGCCGCCTATCCCATCACGCCGCAGACCCACATCGTCGAGAACATCTCGAAGCTGGTCGCCGACGGCAAGCTGATCTGCGAACTGGTCAGCGTCGAGTCGGAATTCTCGGCCGCCTCGGTGGTGCTGGGCTCGTCGGCGGCCGGCGCCCGGTCCTACACCGCGTCGTCCTCGCAGGGCATCCTGCTGATGACCGAGGTGCTGTTCAACATCGCCGGGCTGCGTCTGCCGGTGGTGCTGACCTGCGCCAACCGGGCCGTCTCGGCGCCGATCAACATCTGGAACGACCACCAGGATTCGATGGCGGTGCGCGATGCCGGATGGATCCAGATCCATTGCGTGGACAATCAAGAGGCGGTCGACACCTCGATCCAGGCGTTCCGCATCGCCGAGGCGACCGAGTTGCCGGTGATGGTGTGCATGGACGGCTTCGTGCTGACCCACACGCTTGAAACAATTGAGATGCCGGATCAGAAACTGGTCGACAAGTACCTGCCGCCGCTCAATTTCTCGCGCAAGCTCGACCCGCGGGCGCCGCTTAGCCTGGGCACCCTGGTGGGGCCGGAGCACTTCACCGAGGCGCGCCATTCGCACCACGCCGCCTTGATGAAATCGACCGCCGAGATTCTGGCGGCCGACGCCGATTGGGCGGCGCTCACCGGCCGCTCGTGCGGCGGCCTGCTGACCGTCGAAGGCCCCGAGGACGCGCGCACCGCGATCATCATCATGGGCTCGACGGTTTGCACGATTCGCGAGGCGATGTCGGTCTATCCGACCAAGCGCAAGGCCAAGCTGATCAAGCTGCGCACCTTCCGCCCCTTCCCGGCGGCCGAAATCCGCGCCGCCTGCGAGGGCTGCAAGGACGTGGTGGTGCTGGAGCGGGCGATCTCGCCCGGCGCCGGCGGCATTCTGGGCGTCGAGGTCAAGGCGGCCTTGATGGGCATGAAGCGCCAGCCGGTGGTCCATGAATTCGCGGTCGGCCTGGGCGGTCGCGACATTCCGCTGGAGACCTGGCCGCGCCTGATGGACGCGGTGGCCCGCGACGGGGAGCCGAGCTTCTCGATCCTCGACGTCGAATTGGAGAAACTGCCGGTGGAGGAGCGGTGATGAACAAGATCGAACCCGCCGCGCCCGAAGCGCCGCCGCAAGAACTGTCGCCCCGCGACCGCCAGCCCCGCTGGCGCGGCCTGGAAGCCGGCCATCGCGCCTGCCAGGGCTGCGGCGAGGCGCTGGCCGCCCGGCTGGTGCTGGAGGCCGCCGGCCCCGACGTCGTGGTCACCAACGCCACCGGCTGCCTCGAGGTGTTCACCACCCCCTGGCCGCAATCGGCGTGGCGGGTGCCATGGCTGCATTCGCTGTTCGAGAACTCGGCGGCGATCGCCTCGGGGGTCGAGGCCGCCATGAAGGCCAAGGGCCAGCGCACCAAGGTCATCGCCATGGGCGGCGACGGCGGCACCTTCGATATCGGCTTCCAGGCGCTGTCGGGCATGCTGGAGCGCATGCACAACGTTCTTTACGTGTGCTATGACAACGAAGCCTATATGAACACCGGCATCCAGCGCTCGGGGTCGACGCCGCACGCGGCGATGACCACCACCTCGCCCCCCGGCAAGGAGCGCATGGGCAAGCGGCACATGAAGAAGGACCTTTTGTCCATCATCGCCGCGCATCACGTCCCCTACGCCGCCTCGACCAGCGTGTCGTTCCCCGCCGATCTGCGGCGCAAGGTGCGGCGCGCGCTCGATATCGAGGGGCCGACCTTCCTGCTGGTCCACAGCCCCTGCCCGCTCGGCTGGGGCCACGACGCCTCGCGCAGCATCGAGATCGGGCGGTTGGCCGTCGAATGCGGCCTGTTCCCGGTGGTCGAGCTTGAGCGCGGCGAACTGGGCGGCGTGATGCCGATTCGCGAGCCCCGGCCGGTGACCGAATATTTGAAGCTGCAAAACCGCTTCCGCCACCTGTTCGCCGACGATCACCGGGCCCGCGAGGAGCGCGAGCACCTCCAGGCCCTGGCCGATCACAACATCGACAAGTACCACCTTCGCGGCGACGGCGCCGATCCCCTGGACACGGCCGGGATCGACACGGTGCGCCGCGGCGGCCCGTTGCGCTGACCAGGGAGAGCAAGCCATGGCAACTCTGCTGACCCGCGGCGCCTATGCCCTGCCCGGCACGTCGCTGAACTTCAAGACCGGCACCTGGCGCAGCGAAAAGCCCCAGCACAAGCATTGGGCGGCGCCTTGCCACTCGGCCTGCCCGGCCGGCGAGGACGCCCAGGCGTGGCTGGCCAAGGTGCAGGAGCACAAGCCCCGCGAAGCGTGGGAGGCCCTGACCCGCGTCAACCCGATGCCGGCCGTCACCGGCCGGGTCTGCCCGCATCCGTGCGAAAGCGCCTGCAATCGCGGCCAGTACGACGAGTCGATCACCATCCACGGCGTGGAGCGTTGGCTGGGCGACCAGGCCATCGCCAATCGCTGGACCTATCCCGAGGCGCCCAAGGGCGCCGGCGGCAGGATCGCGGTGGTCGGCGCCGGCCCGGCCGGCCTGTCGGCGGCCTATCACCTGCGCCGCCGCGGCTTCGAGGTGACGCTGTTCGACGCGATGCCCGAGGCGGGCGGACTGCTGCGCTCGGCGATTCCGCTGACCCGCCTGCCGCGCGACGTGCTGGACGCCGAGATCGCCCGAATCATGGGCCTGGGCATCGACTTCCAGCCGCGTCACGCGCTTGGCCGCGACCTGCGGCTGGACGATCTGCGCTCGTCCTATCGCGCCGTGTTCCTGGGCATCGGCGCCGGCAAGAGCCGCGAATGGAGCGTCGATGGCGCCGTTCCCGGCGACTACGCCGACGGCCTGCATCTGCTCAAGGAATGGATCGCGGTGGGCGGCATCCCGATGCCCAAGGCGGTGGCCATCCATGGCGGCGGCAACACCGCCGTCGATCTCGCCCGCGTCTGGAAGCGGGCCGGAGTGGCCGAGGTCCACGTCATCACCGCCTCGGCCCTGCCCGGCCCCGGCGCCGATCCGTCCGACGTGCTGAACGTGGTGCCGCGCGAATTGAAGGAGGCCATCGAGGAAGGCATCGTCTTCCACGAGCACCGCACCATCCAACGCTTGCTGATGCGCGGCTCGAAGGTGGTCGGCCTTGAAATGGTCCGCCTGCGCAAGCTGCCCGACGGCAAGGGCCGCATGGCCCGCGTCGCCTTCGAGGGCACCGAGACGGTGCTGCATGTCGACATGGTGGTCCCCGCCATCGGCGAGGTGGTCGAGCCGACCGGCATCGAAAGTCTGATGCACGGCGCCAATTATTTCCGCGCCGACGCGTTCGGCCGCCTGAAGGACGCCGAGGGCGTGCTGGTCGGCGGCGACTCGCGCGGCGACCGCGGCACCGTGTCGGCCGCCATCGGCGACGGCCGCAAGGCCGCCGAGGCGATCGACGCCATGCTCTCGGGCCGCGACGCGGTCGAGGAACGCCGCGACGTGGTGACCTTCGACAAGCTCAACCTGCATTACTTCGAACGCTCGCGCCGCGTCGCCCTGTCCGAACTGCCGGTCGAAAAGCGCACCGACGTCGACGAGATCGAAGGCGGCTACAGCCCCGCCGAAGCCTCGCGCGAGGCCGATCGCTGCCTGTCCTGCGGCAACTGCCTGGCCTGCGACAATTGCTGGACCCTGTGCCCCGACAGCGCGGTGCTGAAGATGAAGGAAATCGCCAGCGACGGCAGCCATTACCGGTTCGACTACGATTACTGCAAGGGCTGCGGCGTCTGCGCCGTCGAGTGCCCCTGCGGCTTCATCGAGATGGTGGCGGATGATTGAGGGCTTCGGCCGCGGCGGCGCGCTCGGTCACCCAGCCACCCGCCGATAGATCAGTTGGCCTCGCTTGGCGTCATGGGCGATGGTGCCGGGGATGTCCTTTTCGGCCTCGAAGTCGCTCGCCAGACAGGGCATGACATCCGCGCCGATGCCCAGCCCCATCACGGGCGCATAGGCCCGAAGCGGATCGAGTCCCTCCTCGCCAACCGAGTCGGGCAGAACCACCAGCAGATCGAAGTCGCTGTCCGGACGGGCGGTCCCCCGTCCACGTGAGCCGAACAGGTGGATTTCGAGCGGATCGAGAGCGGCGACCAGCCGGTCGCGCAAGATCGCGAGCGCCTGCGCCTCGCCACCGAACGGGCCGTAATTGTGCAGCCCCCCGGTCCCATTCTCAGCCACCGGCGCACCCGCCAGAACCGCCTCGATCCGGCCGGCCATGGCCGGATCCGCACGCAATGCCGCGGCCAACCGCCGGATCAGCGGCGCATGCTCGGGGAGTTCCGCCGAACGAGTGGCTGAACCGCATTCGAACCGCCGGGTCGGCGGCGGCGGGGCCGGGAAGCGGCCCATCTTGAGGTTCCAATAGGCCCACGAGCGCGGATCGATGATGCCCGGCGGCGCGTTGTCGATCGCCTCGCGGAACGCGTCGTCGTCGACGTGGCGGCGGATTTCCTTCATGTCCTCGTGGGTCGCGTAGGCCATCGCGTAGGCCAGGAAGCGGATCGGATCGCTAAGCGCCACCTCGGGCTCCTCGAACCAGATCACGCGGCGCGCCACGGCCAGAAGGGCGCTCGTCGCGGGCAAGGGCGTCATGGCGCCCACCGGATCGGCTCAAACGACGGCAGCTTGTCGATGTCGACCGCGAGCACCGCGTCGGCCAAGCGCCGCTTCACCTCGTCCGGCACGGATGCCAGGTTACCGTCCTCGAAATAGGCGAGCGCCTTCAGGGTGACTTCCGGATTGAAGGCGTTTCCGTAGATCGCCCGCCCCGCCGCCAAGGCCGCCGACAAATCGACTCCGGCCAACACGAGGGCATCCAGATCCAGGTAATCCTTGGCCTCGGCGCGGAGTTGCACGACCGATGCCTTGGTCCCGGCGAGATCCAGAAGCGACGCGACCCTTAGGCCGTTGTCCGGCGCGACGTGACATGGCGCCAGCCGAGGCAGCCTGGGCACACCGAAGAACGAGACGTTGATGGGTTCGTCCCGCCCGATCGTCACGACCAGCGTGTTCCGCTCGGCCCGAACCACCGTCGCGTCGGCGAGAAAGTGGACGCGCGCCTGCAACACGGCGCGATCGAAGCCTTCCTCGCCAAAGAAGTCGAAATCGACCGACCGCCGATGCCCAAGATGCAGCGCGATCGCCGTACCGCCATAAAGGACGAATTCCGGCGGGACGGCGGACAACGCGTCCCACAGCCGGCGTTGAGCTGGCGGAAGGATGTCCAGGCGCGGCGCGAAGCGGGTCATGGAGGCCGACTATGGACGGCGGCGGCCCGCGTCGCAACCGGACTGGAATGCCTCAGCCCAGCACCTCTTCGTATTTGACGGCCAGGATGGCGTCGGCCTCGGGGTCGAGCAGCATCGAGATGGCCATCAACAGACCCATCTCCTCCTTCTGGATGTGGAAGATTTCGCGCTCGACCAGTTCCAGGCCGACGCCGTGGAAGGCCTTCCAGCTCGCCGCGTCGAAGCCGCCGTCGCGGGCCGCCTGGGCGCGGTCGCGCAAATCCTCGGCGAGCGGCAGGATGGTCTGGTGCTCGCTCATCAGAAAGTCGCCGATGCCGGACTCGCCGCGCTCGGCCAGCAGCGGGAAAAGGTGGTTCTCCTCGAAGCTGAAATGGCGGCCGACCTCGCGGCCGACCATGCCGATGATCTCGTCGAGCATCGCCCGCACGGTCTCGTTGGCGGCGTCGGGAACGCGCTTCTGGGTCTGATTGACCAGGAAGGCCTCGAGGTTCTGCAACGACCGAATGGTCGCCAGATGCTCGCGGTGGAGCAAAGCGCCTGTCTTGGTCTGTGCGGGCATCATGCTTGTTTCTCCGGGACTTGGGGGGATTGGCTGAGATGGAGGTTCATCCTGCGCCACACCTCGACGGCGAACAGGGCGAAGGCCAGCGCGCCGGTCAGGCCCAGCGTGGCGGCGAGGCGCATCAGCCATCCCCAGCCACCGGCCAGCGCCACGGCGCCCAGCGCCAGCGCGGCGAAGTGAAGAACGAGATGCGCCCGCGCCGCCGAGTCGAGGGTCAGCGCCGAAACCAGGACCGGCTTGATCCCCGGCCGCACCGAATGCATCGAGGCGAGGAAGGGCAGGATGCGTTGCAGCACGCCCATCAGGAAGCTTAGCAGCCAGCCGAACACCAGGAACCAGCCGAACAGCGGCCCGCTGACCTGGGGCGCCACGTCCAGCGCGAAGGCGAGGCCCAGCGCCAGCGAGACCGGCAGGCAGGCCCAGGCGCCGCGGATCAGCACGAAGGAATCGCCCATGTCGCGCTTCATGCGGCTCTTCATGACCAGCGCCATCGACTTCAGATGGGCCGCCGCCGCGCCCAGACCGAGCAGTCCGGCCAGCGCCACCAGCGGCACCCAGCCGACCAGCGCCCCGGCCACGCCAAGCGCCAGGGCCGGCGCCGCCAGACGCAGGGACCAACGCCCCAGGGCCGCGTCGACCGGCGGCGACAGGGCGAACATCGGCACCAGCACCGGGCTGAAGGCGAAGATCACCATGCCCATGAAGCCGAAGCCCGCCGCCACCGCGTGGGCCGCCCCGGCCGCGGCGTGATCGGGCAGGAAGCCGGCCGTGAAATCGGCGGTGAGCAGCAATCCCAGCACCGTGAAGGCGGCCAGCGAGGCGACCGCCACCCAGGCATGGCCGGTGACCAGCGGCAGGTCGTCGACCCGCCGCAAATTGTCGGCGAGCAGCAGCAGGAACACGAACAACGCCACGCCGACCAGCGCGCCGCCGGCGTGCAACGCCCAGATCTCGCCGCCGACCATACCCCAGGCGAGCACCGGCGTGCCCAACACATGGCAGGCCATCACCACCCGCGCCGCCGTCAGCGAACGCAACGGCCGTTTGGTCGCCACCGGAAGAAGCTGGAACGAGGCGCCCATCGCGGCGCTGACCAGAACGCCCAGGGTGATCAGATGAAGAGCGCCCAGCGCCGGCCCCAATCCCCCCTGGAAGCCAATGGCGCCATCGCCCCACAGGGTCAGGGCCGCCCAGCCCGCGACGTGGAACGCCACCGCCGCGCCGAAAAAGCCGAAGGGCAGCGATGGCGGCAGCAACCGGCTGCGCGCGCCAAGCATGAAGCCGCCGAACATCAGGACACCGTCCGGGTCAGGCGCAGGCGCACCTCGCCGGGTTCGCCCGACTCGGCGGCCCAATCCCAGCCGCGCTCGGCCAGTTCCGGATAGAGGTAAAGGGGGTCGCGCTCGTGATGCACGATCACCGGCAGCCCCGGCGGCAGCACCGTGAGCAGCCTGAGGATCGACACCATGGGTTGCGGCGCCGCCAGTCCGCGCACATCGATGTGAACCTCGCCCTCCGTCCGCCAGACCGGGGCGCCAACCTCGGCCATCGGGCAATTGTCGCGCGCCATGGCGGGCAGTTCCGCTTGCCCGCCGTCGCGGCGGAAGCTGACCCGCCAGCGTCCCCCGCCCAAGGCTTGCGAAAACGAGGAAAATCCCATCCCGCGGAGGACATGGCGCATGGGCATGGGGTCGAAGGGCGCCTCGACCGCGAGCACCGCGTCGTCGGGAACGGCCATCGCGGCGTCGATCACCGCGCCCAAGGGATCGCGGCCATCGGCCAGCAAGGCGCAGGCATCGACCGTCGCGACGACGTCGGCGGTGTTCAGCCAGGAGGGTGGGGCGTCATTCGGATTCATCTCGGGTTCCCAGGTGCTGTCGCGACCTTGCCGCGATCTCGGGCCTAGGTACCTTGACTTTTGTTAAGGTTCAACAATCGAGCGAACCCTGGCAGAACTGGCGCAGCGCGGTCAAATCGGCCACCACCACCTCCCTGCCCCGCACGCCGACGCCGACCGGCTTCAAGCGGGCCAGGGCGCGCGACAGGCTTTCCGGCGTGATGCCGATGCGGCTGGCCAGCACCGCCTTGGTGAGAGGCAAGCGCAGCCGCGCCTCGCCCTCGGCGGTCGCCTCGGTAAGCGACAGGATGAACGAGCCCAGCCGCTGAACCGGGGACTTGCTGCGCAGATCGCCGATCTCGCGCAGCAGGTGGCGCTGCCAGCGGCTGAGTCCGGCCAGCATCTCGAACGCGAATTTCCGACGCTCGGACAGCCTTCGCAAGAAGGGCGCCGCCGGAATCCGCAACAGCCGCGTGCCGGGCGTCGCCTCGGCGTTGAGGGGGAACGAGCCCGACGAGAAGATCGCCGCCTCGGCGAAGGTCAAGCCCTTTTCGAAAACCTCGATCACCGTCTGATCGCCGCGCTCGGTCAGCGCGAACAGATTGACGCGGCCCTCCAGCACCAGGAAAAAGCGATCCGCCGGATCACCCTGGCTGAACAGCAAGCCGCCATCCGGCATGCCCATCTCCGAGGCGGCGTCCAGCAGGAAGGCCAAGTCGTCCTTCGCGATGCCGGCGAACAGCGGCGTGGCGGACAGCACCGCCGCGTCGGCGGGAGACAGCATGCGCATCAGGCCAGATCCTCCTCGAGGGAGAAGCGACGCAGCCGCGCCACGTCGGCCACCGCGACTATGCCGTCGGGACGGCTTTTGACGCCGACCGGCGCCAAGCGGGCCAGGGCGCGCGACAGGCTTTCCGGCTTCATGCCCAGCTTTTCGGCGACCAGCCGCTTGTCGTAGGGCAAGCGAAGCTCGACCTTGCCATCCGACGCCTCGGTCAAGGTCAGCAGGAAGCCGCCCAGTCGCTGGGCGGTGGTCTTCAGCTTGAGTTCGGCGATCTGGCGCACCAGCACGCGCAGCCGGAACGAGATGCCGCCCAGCATCGACAGGATCAGATCGAAGCGGGGCTCGAGGCGGGCCAGGAAGCCCGCGCCGGGAACGCGCAGCAGGCGCGCCGCGTCCAGCGTTTCGGCGCCGACCGGGTTGGGACCGTGGTCGAACACCGCCGCCTCGCCGAACAGGGCCGGCGCCTCGAGGATTTCGACGGTGTCGGACCGCCCGCCGGTCTCGGCGGTGAGCCTCACATGGCCCGAGAGCAACACGAAAAACGCATCGGCGGGCTCGCCCGCGCGCAAGAGAACCGTCCCGGCTTCCCGATCCTCGATCACCGCATCGGCCAGCAAGGCGGCCAGATCGGGGGTGGAGACGCTGGCGAACAGCGGGACCATCCTCAATTGAAGCGCGATCTCCGCGCCATACGAGGCTATCGGCATGACCTTCGACCGAACTCCCTTACCTGTGGCCGGAATTGACCGCCGTCAAACGAGGCGCATTCCCTTTGCGACAGAGTGACAGGATCGGGTCGATCCGGCAATCACGAGCAGGGCGAGGTGCGCGTTGCGTCATTTCCTTCGGCGGCATCAGCCGTCCCCCTGCCGCCGCCGCGCGCTCAAGGCGGGGCTGGGCGCCCTGGTCGGGCTGGCGGCGGTCGCGCTGCTGGGCGAATGGGCCGGCGTCCCCTTGCTGATCGCCCCGTTCGGAGCGACCTGCGTGCTGGTGTTCAGCGTTCCCGAAAGCCCGCTGTCGCAACCCGCCAACGTGATCGGTGGCCATTTGCTGGCCGCCTCGGTCAGCGTTGCCGCCGACGCCCTGCTGCCCGAGGGGCCAGCCAGCCTGGCGCTGACCGTCGGCCTGGTGATCACCTTGATGGCGATCGCCCGGTTGACCCATCCGCCGGCCGGCGCCGATCCGCTGGTGATCCTGCCCGGCCATTTCGGCGTCGACTTCGTGCTGGCGCCGATCCTGGTGGGCAGCGTCGCGCTGGTCCTGATCGCCACCATGGTCCATCGCTTGCCGCCGCGCACCGCATACCCCTTGCGAATGCCACCGAATCGCATTTGACCCGCCTAGGCCGCTACCACCATGGTGGGTGACCTCCCCCAGTCGTGGTCCGGTGCATCTGCCCATGTGGTCCGCCAAACGAAAGCCGGGGCCTTACGCTCCAATCGCCATCATCGCCCTGCTCGGCCTTTTGCTGACGGCGGGGTCGATGATCCTGTTCGAGCGGGCGCACCAGCGCGAACAGACCGCCCGCTTCGGTCAGGAGGTGGGCGAGCGCGCCAGTCTGCTGGCCGAGCGCCTGAACCGCGACGTGTCGATCATCCGCGGCGTCGATTCGTACGCCTCCGTCACGCCGGGCCTGACCGGCGGCCAATTCCGCGCCTTCGCCCGCGAGCAGGTGCGCGACGCCGAGGTGGTGCAGGTCCTGGAATGGATCTCGGTCCTGCACGATCACGAGCGGCCGATGTTCGAGGCGCGCATGCGGGCCATGGGGTACCGCGACTTCAGAATTCGCGAGTTCGACGATTCCGGCCGGCTGGTGCCCGCCGCGACCCGCGAGCGCTACCTGCCGGTCACCCAAGTCGAGCCGCTGGCCGGCAACGAGGCGGTGCTGGGCCTGGACCTCGCCTCCGATCCCAAGCGGGCCGAGGCGCTGCGCAAGGCGTGCCAAGAGGATCGCGCCATCATCACGCCCCAATTGCGCCTGGCGCAGGAGGGCACCGGCGTCCTGGTGGTCAGCCCGGTTCACGCGCCGGGCGAGGCGGCGACCTGCGATGAGGGCCTGCGCGGCTATGTGGTCGGACTGTTCCGGATTTCGCTGATCGTGCGCAAGGCCTTGGAGGGTTCGGCGCCCTACCCGGTCGATCTTTACCTCTACGACGAGGATGCCGCGGACGGGGCGCTCCATTACGAGCCTTCGGCGCTGCATGTCCGGGCGCCCGCCCCGCTGTCCAAGGCGGCGGTCCTCGCCGGTCCCCATCTTTCGCTGCCGATCGCGGTGGCCGGACGCACCTGGTCGCTGGTCGCGCGTCCGCTTCCCGAGCTGCTGGCCGCGCCGCGCCCCTTCCTGCCCTGGGTGCCGCTGGCCGGACTGGTGATGACCGCCGGAATCTGCGCCTATCTGGCCGGAGGGGAAAGCCGCCATCGCCGCCAGCGCCTGCTGACCGAGGCGCTGGCCGCCAGCAACGCCCGGCTTGAGGACGAGGCCGCGGTTCGCGGCCACGTCGAAGAGAACCTGAAGGTGCGCACCCTGACCCTTAGCCGCCGGGTGCGCGAGGTCAACGGCCTTTACGCCCTGTCCAAGCTGTCGACCGATCCCGCGCTGGGCTGGCGGCAGGTCTGCCGCCAAGCCGTCGATCTGCTGCCGCGCTCGGCCGGCGGCGTCGAGGACGCCGGAGCGCGGGTCACCGTGGAGGGCGAGGTGTTCGAGAGCGGCGGCTTCCGCGCCCTGGGACGACGGGTCTCGTGCCCGGTGCTGGCCGATGGCCGCGCGGTCGGCGAGATCGAGCTGTTCCTGCTCGACGATGGCGGCGGCGACGACAACGCCTTCCTGTCGGCGGCCGCCGAAATCCTGGGGCGGCACATGCACGCGCACCGCACCCAAAAGGCGCTCGAGGCCGCCAAGGCCAGCGCCGAGCGGGCGACCGAGGCCAAGGCGCGCTTCTTCGCGGCGGCCAGCCACGATCTGCGCCAGCCCCTCCAGGCGATGCACCTGTTCCTCCACATCCTGCGCCAGCGCCTCGACGACCCCAAGAGCATCGATATCGCGGCGAAGCTGGGCGAGGCGATGAAGACCGCCGACGGCCTGCTCGACGCGCTGCTCCAGGTCGGCCGGCTGGACGCCGGCACCGTGCAGGCCGAGCCGACCGAATTCGCGGTGGGCGATCTGTTGACCCGGCTGGGCGACGAGTTCTCGTTGCAGGCGCGCGCCAAGAACCTGCGCCTCGCGGTGGTGAAAAGCAGCGTCGCGGTGCGCAGCGACCCGGTGTTGCTGGGCCGCGTGCTCGGCAACCTGCTGAGCAACGCGCTCCGCTATACGCGGCGCGGCGGCGTCGTGCTGGGCGCCCGGCGGCGCGGAAACATGCTGCGGCTGATGGTGGTCGACAGCGGCATCGGCATCCAGCCCCACGAGGTGGACAGCATCTTCCAGGAGTTCTACCAGGTCTCGAATCCCGAGCGCGACCAGGCGCGCGGCCTGGGGCTGGGACTGGCCATCGTCGACCGCATGGCCCGCCTGCTGGGACACCAGGTCCAGGTCGCCTCGGTGCCCGGACGCGGCTCGTGCTTCTGCGTCGACGTGCCGATCGCCGCCGGCCCCATCCAGGCCCCCGTCGCCCCGGTGACCACCGACAGCCCCGCCTTGGTCGGACTATTGGTCGCGGTGGTCGAAAACGAGCCCAGCCAGCGCGAGGGCCTCGATCTTCTTCTCACCCAGTGGGGCTGCACGGTGGTTTCGGGCGCCTCGGCCGAGGAGGTGGTGAGCGGCTTGGCGCGGCGTCGGCCGGACCTCGTGCTCAGCGACTTCCGGCTGAAAGGCGGGCAGACGGGGCTGGACGCGGCGCGCCGCATCCTGACCGCCACCGGGGCCGCCGCGCCTTGCGTGATCTTGACCGGAGACACCAGCGCCGAACGCATCAAGCAAGCGCAGCAGAGCGGCTTCCGCCTGCTGCACAAGCCCGTCGATCCGCCCGTCCTGATGGCCTTGCTGCGCGATCTGGCGCGCCGCGAACGGAGGCGGGCGGCGATCTGAACGAAAGGGACCAGGCGGCGGGCGTCGCGCCCGCCGCCCGGCGCTCAATGCAGGCTGCCGCCCAAGCCGCCGCGGGCGGTGCGGTCCTCGTCCTCGCGCGCCACCTCGGCCGCCTTTTCGCGGATCGTCTCGGCCGTCTCCTCGGCCATCCGGCGGGCC
>JADGAL010000049.1 GCA_015232025.1 Alphaproteobacteria bacterium | reverse complement strand
CAATCTCACCACGCTGGTCGCGGCGGCCTTGCTGTTCGCCTTCGGCACCGGCCCGGTGCGCGGATTCGCGGTAACGCTGACCATCGGCCTGACCACCTCGATGTTCACGGCGGTGATGGTCACGCGGGCCATGCTGGCGATCTGGGTGCGGCGCGTCCGCCCCAAAGCCCTGCCGATCTGAGGAAGCGAAAATGCGTTTGCTCAAGCTTCTGCCCGAGACCCCCAAATTCGACTTCATCGGTCGGCGGGTGATCGCTTTGGTCTTCACCGCGGTGATCATCCTCGGCTCGTTCGCCTCGCTGGCGACCCGCGGTCTCAATTTCGGCATCGACTTCGCCGGCGGCATCCTGATCGAGGTCAAGACGCCGGGTCCGGCCGATCTCGGCGCCATGCGCGCCACGCTTTCGGGGCTGGGCTTGGGCGAGGTGGCGTTGCAGACCTTCGGCGCGCCTACGGACGTGCTGATCCGCGTGCAACGCCAGCCCGGCGACGAGAAGGCCCAAACCGCCGCCTTGCAGGCGGTCAAGCAGGCGCTCGGCCAAACGGTCGAGTATCGCCGTGTCGAGCTGGTCGGCCCCAAGGTGGGCGACGAACTGGTGCGCGACGGGGTGATGGCGGTGGTGTTCTCGATCGTGGCGATCGCCGCCTATGTGTGGTTCCGCTTCGAGTGGCAGTTCGGCGTCGGCGCCCTGGTCGCCACCTTCCACGACGTGATCGCCACCTTCGGGCTGTTCTCGATCACCGGAATGGAATTCAACCTCAACATCGTGGCGGCGATTCTGACCATCGCCGGCTATTCGATCAACGACACCGTCGTCGAATATGACCGGGTGCGCGAGAACTTGCGCAAGTACAAGGTCATGCCGCTGTTCGACCTGCTTAATCAGTCGGTCAACGAGACGCTGTCGCGGACCATCCTGACCGGCGGCACGACGTTGCTGGCGCTGATGTCGCTTTATTTCCTGGGCGGCGAGGTGTTGAGCGGCTTCAGTCTGGCGATGATCTTCGGCGTGCTGATCGGCACCTACTCGTCGATCTATGTGGCGATGCCGGTGCTTTACTATTTCGACCTCCGCCGCGACGGCGGCGGCACCGAGCGGGACGAACCCGCCGAGGAACGGACGGCGGGCTGACGAGCCACCCGTCTAAAGCCCATATTGGTGCCAATGGACGTCACACCTCAACTTCCGCCCGGCGGTCAGCTCATCCAGGCCTATGGCGACGGCGGCTTCCGCATCGGCGGCCAACGCCACCAGGGCTCGGTGCTGGTCTTCCCCCAACGCAGCGTCGCCTGGGCGGTGACCAGCATGGCCGACCTCGACGCCGCGTCGGTGAGCGCCGTGCTGGCCGAGACGCCGCATGTCGAAATTCTGCTGCTCGGCTGCGGCCCGCGCATCGCGCCGCCGCCGCCCGAGTTCCGCCGCGCCCTGCGCGAGGCGGGCATCGCGTTGGAACTGCTCGACACCGGCGCCGCCTGCCGCACCTTCAACGTGCTGCTGGGCGAGGCCCGGCGGGTCGCCGCCGCGTTGATCGCCGTCTGACCGCCGATGGGCGGCGTTGGTGCGACCGTCGAGGTGGATGAGACCTTCATCGGCCGCAAGCACCTTCACCGCTACGTCGCGGATTTCAATTTTCGCTACAATGAGCGGTCTGGTTGCGATCAGGAGAGGACCATAGCCGCTCTTCGTGGTAGCATTGGAAAAAGAATGACCTATCAAACAGCTAACCGGGAAGCGTAAGGCGTGATTTATGGCCAGATCAGGCACTAGGGACCGTGACCCTTGGATAGCGAGGCTCACGGTCCCTAACTACAAGGTCGGGGAAGCGGCGCGATATGCGGGCATCCATGCGCGCACGGTTGCGGCTTGGCATTCCCCTGGCCGATCGCCTCGCTCACTTCGCACCCTCTCGGCCAAGCAGGATGGGGCAGCCCTCTCTTATCTCCAGCTAATCGAGGTCGCGGTGGTCGCGGCGTTTCGCAAGGGCGGCATATCTCTGGCTAAGATTAGAGAAGCGCGGGAGTACGTAAGCAAACAGCTTCAAAGCGAACATCCGTTTGCTGAATACAGGTTCAAATCAGACGGACGAGAGCTTTGGATAAATTACGAAGAGGTGGAGGCCTCTGGTGGTCACGGGAAGCTGCTAGGGGTGACCAAGAAAGGGCAACTCGCGTGGTCAGAGATAATTGGGCGCCTTCAAGAGTTTGAGTATGAGCAGCGGGGCATCGTCGTTCGATGGCACCTGGATGGAGCCGACTCCCCTATCATCATAGACCCTCGGGTTTCATTCGGCGCCCCTGCCGTAAAAGGGACCCCAACTTGGGTGATTAAAGGCAGATGGGAATCCGGCGAGGGGATTGAGGACATGGCGGACGATTTTGGGCTGCCTCAATCGCTAGTCGAAAAGGCGCTTGTATTTGAAGGGATAACTCCGGCGGACCGAAGGGCAGCTTGAAGGAGATTACATTCTATTTTGACCGCTGCTTTGGGACCCGCTTGCCGCAAGCGGTAGAACGAGTGCGGCACCCTTCACCGTTGAGTATCACCACAATAAGAACAGTCGTTTCCCGCAGGAGACGCCGGATGACGAGTGGCTATCTCTTGTCGGTCAGAAGGGGTGGATTGTTCTGAGCCATGATGCAAAATGGCACCAAGAGAGCGCGGCATCAACCGCCATCAAGCAATTTGATATAGGGTGCTTTTACCTTCACGGCGCCAGCATTCCAGCATGGAACAAACTCAAATCATTTATTCATAATTTTGATAAGATTAGGGAGATATGTCGTGCTGAAACGAGGCCTTTCATTTACAAGGTGGGCGCGAGCAATCGCTTGAAGCGGATAAAGTTATGAAACCGGCCGACGATGAGGCCAAGAACGACAAAGCCCCGGAGTGATCCGGGGCTTCTGTATTTTATGGGGGAAAAAAGGGGGGCCACCCGAAGGCGGCCCCAAGTTCGGCACCACGGTCGCGCTTGGCCGTCAGGCCGCTTGGCGACGACGCGCCAGGAACAGCCCGGTCAGGCCCAGGCCCAGCAGGCCGGCCGAGATCGGCTCGGGCAGGCCGGGGCCGGGGCCACCGCCGCCCTCGCTGGGCTCGCCGCACACCTTGTCGCTCTTGTCACCGGGGCGCAGGCCCTGGAACTTGGCGCACAGGGCGGTCTCGTGCTCGTTCAGGACGGTTTCCATGGCCGCTTCGAAGGCGGCGGCGCTCTGATAGACGCTGGAGGTGGCGCTCAGCACGATGGTGGCGCTGTCACCGGCCGCCACACCCTCGGACACGGTGCCGCCCTGGCAGTTCTGGCCGGTCGCCAAGCAGGCGTCGAACAGGCCGAACGGGGCCAGCGACGTGTCTTGCAGCAGGGTGAAGTTGTAGCTGCCCTGATTGACGATCTGCCAATTCGAGGTGTTCTCGGGGACGTCGAAGGCCAGCGAGGTCAGCGCCCCGCCGATCCCCGTCGAGGTGGTGTTGTCGATGCCGACGGTCACGCGGAACTGATCGGTCGACGGCATCGCGAAGTCGAAGGTGACTTCGGCGAAGGCGCCGTAATCGCTGAATTCGTCGATGTCGTAAACCAAGGTCGCCTGGGCGGGCGAGGCGACCAGCACGGCGGCCAGGATGCCGGCGGCGAGAGAGAGTTGCGACTTCATCAATGATCTCCCAATTGAGCGGGGATGCTCCGCCTTCGATGAGAGCAACCGCCATGCCAGGAAATTTACAACGCGATATCAAGGGGTTGGTCTAAGAGGCGGCGGGCGCTGTAAGGAAGCGCGACGCCCCGGAAATGAAAAGGCCCGGCACTCCGTTGGATGCCGGGCCTCAACCCTTCGCGTGCCCTGGCTTTCAGCCCGGCGAGGGGTGGGGTTCGGGACTGTAAGGTCCGGCGACGCTGGTGGGGCGGGTCGCCCGCCAAGCGGACGTCTGACGAATCTCCCAGGCCAGCGCCGAGCCCATGATGGCGTCGAGGCCGTCGTGGCGCGGCTGCCAGCCAAGCACCCGGCGCAGCTTCGCGCCACTCGCCACCATGGCGACGATGTCGCCCGCCCGCCGCGGCCCCACGACGACCGGCAACGGCCGCCCGGCGAGGCGGCCGATGGTGTCGATCACCTCGCGCACCGAGATGCCGCGGCCATAGCCGCAGTCGAGCACCTGCGGGGCGCCGCCCGCGAGCAGGTATTCGAGGGCCGCGACATGCGCCGCCGCCAGGTCGGTGACATGGATGAAGTCGCGGACGCAGGTGCCGTCGGGGGTGTCGTAGTCGTCGCCATGGATGGTCAACCGCTCGCGGCGGCCGCAGGCCACTTCGCAGGCCACCTTGATCAGATGGGTGGCCTCGGGCGTGCTTTGGCCGCTACGGCCCAGCGGATCGGCGCCGGCCACGTTGAAGTAGCGCAACGCCATCCAGGGCAAGCCGTGCGCCCGGCCGGTGTCCTCCAGGACGCGCTCGACCACCAGCTTCGACACGCCGTAGGGCGAGATTGGCCGGGGCTCGCACTCCTCGTCGACCGGCAGGCGCTTCGGGTTGCCGTACACCGCGGCCGTCGACGAGAAGATGAAGGCGCGAACGCCCCAGCGGGTCGCCGCGTCGATCAACGACAGGCTGGCCATGCTGTTGTTGCGGTAATAGGCCAGGGGGTTGCGCACCGAATCCGGCACCACCGTCGAGCCGGCGAAGTGCATGACGGCGGTGCAGTCGATCTCGCGCAACAGGCCCGTCATGCGCGCCAGATCGCCGGCGTCGGCCCGCACCAGACGGGCGCCGATCGGCACCAGTTCGCGACGCCCGGTCGACAGATCGTCGACCACCGTAACCCTCCAGCCGGCATCGAGCAGCGCGAGGGCCGCATGGCTGCCGACATAGCCGGCGCCACCCGTCACCAGGACCGATCCCGTCATGCGTCACCTCGATTGTCGTTGGGGCTTGGAGTCTAGGCCCGCGACCGGTTCGGGTGTGGGAAGGGAAAGGATGGCGCGCGCGGCATGCGGATGATGGCCGCGACTCGCCCGATATCGCGGGCGTGTTCGAGGTAAACCCGCCGCTCCGGCAAGAGATCGCTCGGAGCGGCGGGGTATCAGGCGGTGGCCGCCGGGGTTGGACGAACGAGGCGCTTCAGCTTCTCGATCGCGGCGCCTTCGATCTGGCGCACGCGTTCGCGCGAGATGCCGTAACGCTGCGCCAGATCCTCGAGACGCAGGGGCTCTTCGCGCAGGCGGCGCGCGGCGACGATGCCGCGCTCGCGCTCGCTCAGCACCTCCCAGGCCGTGCCGAACAGACGTCTCCACTGTTCGCGCTGCTGCCGCTCGGCCAGTTGGGCCTCGGCATCCGGGGTTTCGTCGACCAGAAGCTCGCCGAACGACTGGCCGCTCTCGCCGACCGGCTCGTCCAGCGAGCGCGAGCGGGCGGACAGCAACCGCTCCATCTCGGTGACCCGCTCGGCGCCGACATCCAGCTTACGGGCCACTTCGGCGGTCTGCTCGGGCGTCAGCATGCCGCCGCGACCACCCACCAGCCGCGACTTGATACCGCGCAGCTTGAAGAACAGCCGCTTGCGCTCGGCCGACAGGCCGAAGCTGACCGGCGCCGAGTGCTTCAGCACGTATTCCATCATCGCCGCCCGAATCCACCACAGGGCATAGGTGGAAAAGCGCAGTTCGCGCGCCGGGTCGAACCGTTGCAGGGCCTGCAACAGACCGACATTGCCCTCGGCGATCAAGTCGGCGAGCGGCAGGCCATAGCCTTTCAGGCCGAAGGCGGCCTTGATCACCAGACGGAGATGGCTTTCCGCGAGTTGGTCACCGGCGCCGCGGTCGCCATCCTGCCAGCGCAAGGCGAGATCCCTCTCGTCCTCGGCCGTCAGGACCGGGGCGCGGCGGGCCGCCGCCAGCAACTGGCGCAGATCTTCGAGTCCGGCATGAGCATTCATCGTGGGCCTCCAATGGGCACTTCGCTTGCCAATCAGGATGATGGCCATTCAGTGATTGGTCCAATGGATTTTTCTTTGATCATTGATAGCGGTGGGTTATCAAGGTCCATGCCCACGCTGAACCAGCTTCGCAGCCTCGTCGTCCTCGCCGAGACGCTGCATTTCCATCGCGCCGCCGAGCGCCGCCATGTCAGCCAGCCGGCGCTGTCCAACCAGATCGCCCAGCTTGAGCAAGCGCTGGGCGTGCCGTTGGTCGAGCGCACCCGCCGGCGGGTGCTGCTCACCCCGGTGGGGCGCGAGGTGGCCGAGCGGGCCAAGGTCATCCTGCGCGACGTCGAGGACTTGAAGGAGGTGACGCGACAGGCGCGCGCGCCGCTGTCGGGCACGCTCAGACTGGGCGTGCTGCCGACGCTCGGGCCCTATCTGCTGCCGCACATTCTGCCCGGCCTGCGCCGCCGCTTTCCCGACCTACGGCTTTATCTGCGCGAGGAGCCGGCCGGGCGGCTGCTGCCGGAACTGGCGCATGGCGAGTTGGATCTGGTGCTGGCCGCCCCGCAATCGACGCCCGAGGGGCTGGTCGCCCAGCCGCTGTTCGCCGAGCCGTTCTGGGTCGCCCTGCCACTTGGTCACGCGCTGGCCGAGCGGCCCGCTTTGGCGGTCGGCGATCTGGCCGGCGAGCGTTTGCTGACCATGGATCAGGGCCATTGCCTGCGCGACCAAGCGCTGGAGTTGTGCCGCCGGGCCGGAGCCGCCGAGCATCCCGATTTCCGCGCCACCAGCCTGGATTCGCTGCGCCAGATGGTCGCCACCGGGGTGGCGCCGACCCTGTTGCCCGGTCTTTACGTGCGCGCCGAGGCGTTGGCCGACACCGAGATCGTCATGCGCCCCTTCGCGCCGCCGGCCCCGCATCGGACGATCAGCCTGCTGTGGCGGCGCAGCGGCACCCGCGCCGCCGATTACCGCCTGTTCGCCCAACTGGTCCAAGACGGCCTGCCCGACGCGGTCAGCGCTCCCGGAACGCCTCTCCACGAAGCTTGAGAACCGGCTTCAGCAGGTATTCGATGACGGTGCGGGTTCCGGTGTGGACGTCGACCGTGGCCTGCATGCCGGGGGTGATCGGCAGGTCGGCGAGGGTCGCGCCGAGATGGGCGCGGTCGGTTTCGACCAGCATCCGGTAAAAGGGCTGGCCGTCGGCGCCCACCGTGGTGTCGGGGGCGACCAGGATGACGTTGCCGTCCAGGCCGCCATAGCGGGTGAAGTCGTAGGCGGTGACCTTGACCACCGCTTTCTGGCCGGCCGTGACATAGCCGCGATCGGCGGGGTTCAGCTTCGCCTCGACCAGCAGGCGCTCGTTGACCGGGACGATCTCCATGATCGGCTCGCCGGGTCGGATCACCCCGCCGATGGTGTGCTGCTGCAAATTCTTGACGATGCCGTCGATCGGGCTGGTGATCTGGGCGCGGCGGAATTGCGAGGTGGCCTCGCTCAGCAGTTCGCGGATGCGGGCGATATCCAGCTCGACCTGGCCGAGTTGGCTTTCCGCCTCGCGCGAGACCTTTTGGCGCTCCTCGTTCTGGCGCTCCTTCGACTCGGCGACGGCGGCCTCGCCGCGCGGCACCGCGACGTCCAGGGCCTCCAACTCGCCCTGGATGCGCTCCAGGTCGCTTTCAAGCTGGACGTGCTCCATGCGCGCCGTCAGGCCCTGCGACAGCAGGTCGCGCGACATGGCCACCTTCTGGCGGGTCAGCCTCAGATTGTTCGACGACGAGCGCTGGCGCGCCTTCAATTCCTGCACCTCGAGGGCGCGCTGGCGCATCTGCTCGTTGAGGACGGCCAGCGTGCTTTCCAATTCGCGGGCGCGCGCCTCGTGAACCCGCTTTTCCGACATCACCAGATCGGGGCGGCGCTTGGCCTCCTCCTCGGGGAAGACCAGCGGGGCGTGGTTCGCCTCGGCCTGCAAGCGGGCGCGCGACAGCTTCAGGCCGTCCATGCGCACCTGCATTTCCTCGCGGTTGTTGGCCAGGGTGGGAAGCTCGATCTGCATCAGCGGATCGCCCTCCTTGACCACCGCGCCCTCGCGCACGTGGATATCGCGCACGATGCCGCCTTCCAGATGCTGGATCATCTTCACCTTGCCCTCGGGCACCACCTCGCCCTGGGCGATGGTCACCTCGTCGAGCAGGGCGAAATTCGCCCAGGCGATCAGAGCGGCCAGCAGCAGCACGATCAGGCGGGCGACGTGCTGCCAGCCCGACACCGGATATTTCGCGGGAAGATCGCGGAGTCCGTTCATGGGCGGACTCCGGCGGGCGCGGGCCGGGCGGCGAACAGGCGGGGCAGGATGGTGGCGGCGGGGCCGGCGGCGGCCAGTTTTCCGCCCTCCATCACCACCACGCCGCCGGCCACCGACAGCAGCACGGGGCTGTGGGTGACCATGATCACCGTGCGCTCGGCGGCCAGGGCGAGCAGGGTGGATTTCAACTCCTCCTCGGCTTGGCGATCCAGGCTGCTCGACGGCTCGTCGAGCAGCAGCACGGGAGGGTCGCCGACCAGGGCGCGGGCCAGGGCGATGCGCTGCCGCTGGCCGGTCGACAGCCGGCCGCCGGACTCGCCGATGCGGGTGGCGTAGCCGTCCGGCAGATCGACCACGGCGCGGTGGACGCCGGCCGTGCGGGCGGCGCGCAGCACGGCCTCCTCGCTGGCGCCGGGGCTGCCGGCCGCCACGTTGTCGCGGATGGTACCGTCGAACAGCACGCATTCCTGCGGCAGATAGCCGATCCAGTCGGCCAGCTCGCGGCGGGTGAACTGGGCGATGTCGGCGCCGTCGAGCAGCACGCGTCCGGTCTCCGGCCGGTACAGGCCCAGGATCAGCTTCAGCAGGGTGGTCTTGCCGCAGCCATTCGGCCCGACCACGGCGGTCAGCGAATGGGCGGGGAAGGTCAGCGTCACCGCGTCGATGGCGGGCTTCAGCTTTGGATCGTAGTGGAAGACCGCCGCCTCGCAGGCGATCACGCCATTCGGGCGCTCGCGGGCGATGCCGCTGTCGCGCCGATCCTCCTCCAGCGCCAAGGCCTCGCCCAGGCGCCGCACCGACTGGCGGAAGGCGGCGAACGAGCGCCACGCGCCGACCAATTGGCCGAGCGGCCCGAACAGCCGCCCGGCCAGGACGTTGGCGGCCACCAAGGCGCCCACCGTCAATTGCTGCTCGATGATCAGCAGCGCGCCCACCCCGGTCAGCGCCACCGTCGACAGCATGGTCAGGATCAGGCCGGCGGTCATGTAGCCGTCGGCCCGCATGCCGCGCTCGATCGACTGCTCGATGGTCGCCGCCTGGCGCTCCTCCCAAAGCGGGCGGATGGCGTGCTCGAGATCGAGCGCCTTGATGGTGCCGCGCCCGGCCAGCATTTCGGCCATCAAGCCGTCGCGGCCGGACATCAACGCGCGTTCCTTCTCGCCGGACGAGGCCAGTTGCGCGCCCGAACGCCAAGCCAGCGCCAGAAAGGCCGGCAGCAGGGCCAGGAACACCCAGGCCAGCGGCGGCGCGATGATAAGGATGGTGACCAGGAAGATGATCACGAAGGGCAGGTCGGCGAGCAGAACCGCCGTGGCGCCCGACAGCGTGTTGCGGATCAGATCGACATCGCGGAACAGGGCCTGCCAACTCGCCAGGGGCCTGGTTTCCAGCCGCCGCAACGGCAGGGCCATCAGCTTGTCGAACAGGCGCTCGCCCAGCGCCACGTCGATGTGCAACGACACCCGCTGCATCAGCCGCGATCGGGCGGTGCGCAGGGCGAAGTCGAAGCCCAGCAACACCGTCACGCCGATCGCCAGCCCTTGCAGCGTCGACATGCCGGCGTGGAAAACCACCCGGTCATAGACCTGCTGGATGAAGATCGGCACCGTCAGGGCCACCAGATTGATGGCCAGCGAGGTCACCATCAATTCGCGGAGGGCCGGCCGCATGGGTTCGAGCAGCGGCTTCAGCCAGGATGTGGGCGCGTCCGTCATGGCCGACATTTCTGGACCGCCCCCGCTCCATTGGAAACAAAAAAGTGTTGCCCCCATGGCGGGGCGGGATACCCTTCTCGCCAGTGGACACGAGGGGGACGGCATGGCTGGCAAGCGGTTGAAGGTGTTTACGGCCGCCGCTTGGCGCCGCTGGTTGGGCGGCGGCCGTCTGCTGGGGCTCGCCTTGCTGGTCGGCATGCTGGTCGTGCAGGCGCTCGACCCGGTGCTGCTCGAACCGATCCGCAATTTCGTCTTCGACCACTACCAGACGCTGAAGCCGCGCCCGCCCTCGCATCCCAGCCCGGTGGTGATCGTCGACATCGACGAGGAAAGCCTGGGCGAGATCGGACAATGGCCGTGGCCGCGCACCACGCTGGCCCGGCTGGTCGATCGGCTGACCGAACTGGGCGCCGTCACGGTGACCTTCGACTTCGTGTTTCCCGAGCCCGACCGGATGTCGCCCTCGGTGATCGCCGCCACCCTGCCCGGCCTGGACGAGGGCACCGCCGGCCGGCTGCGCGAGATGCCGACCAACGACGAGGTGTTCGCCGCCGCGATGAAGGCCTCGCGCGTCGTGCTGGGCCAAACAGTGATCAACACCGTCGGCCGCGACGATTCGAATCGCGCCAGCCAAGTTTCCGTGGCCGAGATCGGCGGCGATCCGCGGCCCTGGCTCGACAGCTATCCGTCGCTGCTGGGCAACATCGCCGTGCTCGACGAGGCGGCGGCCGGGCATGGCATTTTCAACGTCTATCCCGAGTTGGACGGCGTGGTCCGCCGCGTGCCGGCCATCCAGCAGGTCAACGGCAAGCTGATGCCCTCGCTGGCGCTCGAAACACTGCGCGTGGCGACCGGCAATCGCACCTTGGGCATCCGCACCAATCCCGATTTGGGCATCCAAAGCGTGGTGGTGCGGCCGGCCCAGGTGCTGACCGACCGCGCGGCGCGCGTCTGGCTGTACGCCGGCCGGCACGATCCCGGGAAATATGTGGCCGCCAAGGACGTGCTGTCGGGTGGCGTGGGGTCGGCGGCGATCGCCGGCAAGATGGTGCTGATCGGCACCTCGGCGGCGGGCCTGCTCGATATCCGGTCGATCGCCGTCGAGCGCCAGATACCCGGAGTCGAGGTGCATGCGCAGATCATCGAGACCGTGCTGGGCGGCATGCAGCTTGAGCGGCCGGCCGACTCGCTGGGCGTCGAACTGTCGGTCGGCTTGGCGGTCGGCCTGCTGATGATCGTGCTGGTGCCGCTGCTGGGGGCGCGTTGGACGCTGATCCTGTTCGTCGCCTGCGCCGGCGTGATCGCCTGGGGCTCGTGGACGATGTTCGCCGAGAAGCGGCTGCTTTACGACCCCGCCATGCCGATCGCCACCGCGCTGGCCCTTTACATGCTGCTGACCTATTCCGGCTATGCCCGCGAGGAGGCGCAGCGGCGTCAAGTGCGCTCGGCCTTCACGCGCTACATGTCGCCGGCCCTGGTCGAGCGGCTGGCGGCCGATCCCAGCCACCTCAAGCTGGGCGGCGAGATGCGCGACATGACGCTGCTGTTCTGCGACGTGCGCGGCTTCACCACCATCTCGGAGCAGTTCACCGCCGAGGGCCTGACCAAGCTGATCAACGCCTTCCTGACGCCGATGACCAATGTGATCCTCGATCGCCGCGGCACCATCGACAAATACATGGGCGACTGCATCATGGCGTTCTGGAACGCGCCGCTCGACGACGCCGAGCACGCCGCCAACGCCTGCGACTCGGCCTTGACCATGAACGAGCGTCTGAAGGACGTGAACGCCCAACTCGAGATCGAGGCGAAGGAGGAGGGGCGGCGCCACATCCCGCTCGCCATCGGCATCGGGCTGAACTCGGGCGAGGTCTGCGTCGGCAACATGGGCTCCGAGCAGCGGTTCGACTATTCGGTGCTGGGCGACGCGGTCAATCTGGCGTCGCGCCTGGAAGGCCAGTCGAAGACCTATGGCGTGACCATCGTGATCGGCGAAAGCACCCGCAGCCGCGCCCCCGCTTACGCCACCCTGCCGCTCGACCTGATCAAGGTGAAGGGCAAGACCGAGGCGGTATCGGTTCACACGCTGCTGGGCCGGCCCGAGCGTTGCGCGGACCCCACCTTCCAGGAACTGGCCCGCGAGCATCGGGCGATGATCGACGCCTACCGCTCGCAGGACTGGGCCGCCGCGCGCGACCATCTGGCGCGCGCCCGCCAAGCCGACTCGGCGCGCGAACTGGCCGGCTGCCACGAACTGTACGAGGAGCGGATCGCCGCATGCGAGGCGAACCCGCCCGGCGCCGACTGGAACGGGGTGTTCGTCGCGACGTCGAAGTGATCCCGGCGGGCCAATGAACCGACCCAAGGATGTTTCCCCATCCCCTCAAATCGTCATGGCCGGACTTGATCCGGCCATCCCTGCGGCTCGGCGGGAACAGCCTTGGAAACAATGACATGGGCGGTGACACGTGGATGCCCGTGTCAAGCACGGGCATGACGGCGAAGGGTCGGGGAACGCTCAGCCGGCGCCGTTGGGCATCGGCTTGGGACCGGGGGCGGGTTCGCCGGGGGCGGTCTTGCGGTGGTGGCGGTTGGTCGTCTCCAGCGTCAGCCGGCCCATCGACTGCAAAAGCTGGTAGACGGCGAGCCGCATGTCGGTCGAGGCGTTGACGTAGGTGATGCGCGCCGTATAGGTGTCGGATTCGGCGTCGAGCACGTCCATCACCGTGGCCTTGCCCGCCTCGCGCAGCTTTTTGCGCATCTCCCACACCTCGTCGGCCAAATTGACCGCCTGTTCGAGCACGGCCAGCCTTTCGCGGGCCGTCTCCAGGGCGCTCCAGGCGATGCGCGTCTGCTCGCCGATCTTGCGGCCGGCATGGGTGAGGTTGTCGCGGCTGGCGGCCTGATCGAAGCCGGCGCGGGCGACCTCGTGGGTGGTGCGGAAACCGGCGAACAGCTCCCAATTCATCTGCAAAAGGGCGGACCAGTCGCGCCGAATGCCCAGCGTCCCGTCGCGGTCCTTTTCCCAGTTGCCGCGCGCCTGGGCGTCCAGCATGGGATAATAGCCGGCTTGCGCCGTGCGCTTGGCCTCGCCGGCCAGATCGACGGCGCGGGCGGCGACCGCCAGCGAGGGGTTCTCGCCCTCGGCGATCTTGATGGCCTGGTCCAGATCGGCCGGAATCACGTCGATGGCGGGCTGCGGCTCTTCCATCTTCTCGGGATTGGGCGCGTGCCCGAACACCTGGACATAGCGGCTGAGCGCGTTCCGAAGGGCGCCTTCGATGGCGATGCGCTGCTCTTTGGCGACTTGCAGCCGATGTTTGGCCTGCAAGACGTCGACCGCCATTCCCGAGCCACGCTTGACGCGCTCGTCCTCAAGCTGAAGCTGGGTGCGGATGTTGCGCTCATTGTCGCGGCCGAGCGCCAGCAGGCGCGTCTGACGCAGCACGTCGAGATAGGCGCTGAGACCTTCCAGCATCACGGTCTGGCGCGTCGCCTCGAGATTGTCCTCGCCGGCCCTACGGGTGACCTGGGCGGCGTCGATGGCGGCGTCGGTGAGAAAGCCGTCGAACAGCTTCTGGGTCACCGTCAGCGTGGTCTGATTGCGCCCGTGATTGTAGGGCTGCTGGCCGGCGCCGCGGCGGCTGGGGCTGTCGACGTAGTCATTGCCGATATTGCTGGTGAGCGCGGCGGTCGGCCAATAGCCGGCGCGCGCCGCGCCAACCCCCTCGGTGGCCGACGACACCGTGTTGACGGCGGCCTTGATCTGCGGGTGGCCGACGACGAGGTCGTCGAGTTCGGATTCCAGGGATTGGGCCAGCGCGGTGCCGGTCATCAGCAGGGCGGCCAGACCGGACAGCGCGCCGCGCGTCGAAAGTGCCATGTCCAACCGCTCCCGCCCGCCACGAATCGCCGGAGTGTGACTCACGCTCCGGCGTTCCGCAACCATCACGAACCGATTTCGCCCCCGTCGGCGCGGGTGATCGCCACGATCGCCGGGCGCGGCGGCATGCCGTCCTTGAAATCGGGCCAGCGGGTGGCCGGCTTGTCGAAGGTCGAACCCTCGCTTTCGGCCGGGTGCTGCACCGCCACGAACAGGGTCGTGCCGTCGGGGGTGAATTCCGGCCCGCACATCTCGGCGGCGCGCGGGCAGGCGTAGAAGAAGCGGGTCAGCGCCCGGCCGGCCCCTTCCGTGTCGCAGGCGTACATGCCGTCGGGGATGCCGTTCTTGGCCTGGGCCGAACCCTGATCGGTCGAAATCCACAAGCGGCCCTTGCGGTCGAAGGCGCAATTGTCGGGGGCGGCCAGCCAGCCCGAGCGCGAGGTCTCGGCGTGATAGCGGGCGCCGTGCTCGGGCTTGCCGGGATCGCCGGCCAGCAGGAAGACGTTCCAGGCGTATTCCGAGGCGGTGTGGTCGCGCTTGGCGCCCTCGCCGGGTGGAATCATCTCGATGACGTGCCCGAAGGCGTTCTTGGTGCGCGGATTGGGCGCGTCGACCTGATTGGGCTGCCGGGAGGTGTTGTTGGTCAACATCATGTAGACCTTGCCGGTGACCGGATTGGTCTCGACGTCCTCGGGCCGGTCCAGCTTGGTGGCGCCCAGCATGTCGGCGGCGCGGCGGCAGTCGATCAGCACGTCGGCTTGGGCGGCGAAACCGTTCGAAGGCGTCAGCAGGCCCTCGCCCCACACCATCGGAATCCACTTCACCGCGCCCGAGCCGGTGAACTTGGCGACATACAGCACGCCGTCGTCCAGCAGCGTCTTGTTGGCGGCGCGGTTGGTCGGGTCGAAGCGGCCGCTCGAGACGAAGCGGTACAGATATTCGAAGCGCTCGTCGTCGCCGGTGTAAACCGTGACGCGGCCGTTGGGATTGATCACCACGGTGGCCGCCTCGTGCTTGAAGCGGCCCAGGGCGGTGCGCTTGACCGGAAGCGAGGCGGGGTCGTAGGGATCGAACTCGACGATCCAGCCGAAGCGGTTCGGCTCGTTGGGCTCCTTCTCGACGTTCATGCGGTCGAAATGGCGGCCCCAGGGGTAGTTCGGCTTGCCGGTGATGCCGACGCGCTTCAGGTTGGCGGTCTCGGCGGTCTTGGTCGGGTCGCCCGAGAAGTATTGGTGGAAGTTCTCCTCGGCGGTGAGCACCGTGCCCCAGGGGGTTTTGCCGCCGGCGCAGTTGTTCAGCGTGCCGATCACCGCCTTGCCGGTGGCGTCGGCGCTGGTGCGCATGCGCGGATGGCCGGCCGCCGGACCCGAAACCGCCATCGGCGTCGAGCGGAAGCTGAGGCGGCGCGCGAACCGGCCGCCCTCGATCACCCGCCAGCGGCCGTCCACCTTCTTCACCTCGATCACGCTAAGACCATGCGCGGCCATCTCGGTCTCGCATTGCTCGC
>JADGAL010000499.1:1529-2011 GCA_015232025.1 Alphaproteobacteria bacterium | reverse complement strand
CGATCCCCGCCTGCACACCACCGACACCCATGGTTTCACCGAGCCCCTGTGGGGATTGTGCCACCTGCTCGGTATCGACTTCATGCCCCGCCTCAAGGACTTGGCAGACCAGCGGCTGTGGCTTCCCGACGGCGCCTCGCCTCCCGAGGTCCTCACCGGGGTGTTTGCCGGAACCATCGATGCCGTCCTGATCAGAGAGCAGTGGGATCAACTCGTCCGCATCGCCGCCTCGCTCAAGGCCCGCACGGCACCGGCCCATGTGGTGCTGCAGCGTCTCACAGCCGGCGGCCCCAGTGACCGCGTCGCCAAGGCGCTGGCCGCGCTCGGCCGCCTGGTCAAGACGCGCAATATCCTGCGCTATCTGCATGACGCGCAACTGCGCAGGGCCATTCAGGCACAGCTCAACCGTGGGGAATCCCGCCATGCCTTGGCCCGCTGGCTGTTCTTCGCCAATCAGGGTGAGTTTCGCACCGGCGACTACG
>JADGAL010000499.1:436-1519 GCA_015232025.1 Alphaproteobacteria bacterium | reverse complement strand
ATGATGAACAAGGCCAGCTGTTTGGGATTGCTGTCGAACGCCATGGTGATGTGGAACACCTTGCAGATGGAGCGGATCGTCGCGGATCTGCGTAGCGGCGGCATGCTCGTTCCCGATGAGCACCTCGCCCACGTCTGGCCTCTGCAGCGTCGCCAGGTCGTTCCCAATGGCGTCTACTTCGTCAACCGAACCATGCCCGCCTTCGCCCTTCCCGACCCGGTGGACGCCTAAGTAGCCCGCCTCATTTCCGCTTCCTTTCCCTCGGGTCAATATGGCGTGCAACGCGCTACCGTATATTTTCGCAGAGATGCTGGAAACACCCCAAGTACCACCTCCTGATCCTCGACGACCTGTCCTACGTCCAGAAGAACCAGGCCGAAACCAGCGTCCTCTTCGAACTGATCGCCGCCCGCTACGAGCGCCGCTCGATCCTCATCACCGCCAACCAGCCCTTCGGCGAATGGGACAAGATCTTTCCCGACAAGGCCATGACCATCGCCGCCATCGACCGCCTGGTGCACCACGCGACGATCTTCGAGATGAACGTCGACAGCTATCGCCGGAAGGCCGCGATCGCCCGGGCCGACATCGTCAAACCGTAATTGTCGCGGAACGACGGCCTAAATCGTCCGCGACAATTACCCCTTGCCGAGCAGGAGAACCACGAGGCACCATGCCGTCGCCTTCGCGGCTGAAGCGGCCATCCTAATTGTCGCGCACCGGCCACTCTAATTGTCGCGCCATAATCGCGACATCCGCCAAGCCTGTCCACGTGGGGCGCCCCTGACGGATACCGTTCAACGGCGGTGGTCAGGCATCTTAAAGATCGCCTTCACCGGCCTGTGGTCGCTACCCTCGGGGCCATCCGGGCAGTAACCATTCGGCTCAAGCACTGTCGAGGTGGCCGTCCAGGACCTTGCCTCTCCCCCTGCGAGGACCAGATCGAGAATGCCTGGCTTCGGCTCGTAGCAAGTGGTGGGGGCCAGCGGTGACGGCTTGATCCATTGGAAATGTCCACCGGCCACGAGGGCATCGAAGCTGGGATGGCGATCATGACCGTCCGGCAACGTCCAATCGACGTTG
>JADGAL010000499.1:0-406 GCA_015232025.1 Alphaproteobacteria bacterium | reverse complement strand
CCTTCGACGCCCAGGCGTTCAGCATCGTCGCTTGCTGAAGACGCTTCGCCGCATTGCCACGATGGAGGTGGTTGACCATGGCGATGAAAGGCGTTCCGTCCCCCCGCTGGAATCGGAAATAGCCCAGGAGCGGTCCACGCCCACTCCCCAGGCTCAGTTCGTACATCTCCTCGATTCGCTCCAATACAAGACGCGAACTGTCGTAGATGAACCCCTGGAGGTCCGCGGCGCCCAACGGCCCCGTACGTGAAGAGTTGGACATCACCCAGTCGAGCTTCCGCCCGCTGGACTTTGAGATTGCGCCAGCGAGGCCGGCAAGGACTTCCGGCCCGGCCACTTCCGAAAGACCCCAAACGTCGCAGTCGGCGTTTCGGGACGCAACCTCGTTCAGCCTGCCTTGCGCGGA
>JADGAL010000498.1 GCA_015232025.1 Alphaproteobacteria bacterium | reverse complement strand
GGGAGATGGTCGGGCAGCGGCTTGCGCGTCCGGTTGCGGCGCGGCTTGGCGGCGGTCTCGCCTTCGGCCTCGGGCCGCGCCTCGTCGCGAGCCTCGGCGGCGGCGCATTCCTCGGCCTCCTCCAGGACCAATTCGAGCTGCTCGGCGGTCCGGGCCATCTTTTCGGAGGAGTGCCCGAACTGCATCCGTCGCAGGCGCGCCAGCTCGATCTTCAGCTTCTCCACCTCGAGCGCCTTGTGCACGAGCCCGGCCTTGGCTGCGGCCAACTCGCCGGCCTGCCGCAGGACGATGCCGCGGAGCGCGTCGATGTCGGTGGGGAGAGCGTCATTGAGCATGCCCGGATTCTACCTGGCCGGCGCGGTATGGTGAATCGTGTCGACGCCCGGAAACGGCGATTTTCCGCCACTGTTGCAGCCGGGACTCACCCCGCCGACGCGGGCCGCCAGGTCCGCTCGGGCATCCGCCAGTCGATCCCCTCGAGCAGCATCGAAAGCTGGGCCGGGGTCAGCGCGACCGCCCCGTCCTTGGCCGCAGGCCACACGAACCGCCCCTTCTCCAGCCGCTTGGCGAACAGGCACAGCCCCTGGCCGTCCCAGTAAAGAAGCTTGACGAGGTCGCCGCGACGCCCGCGAAAAATGAAAACGTGACCCGAGAACGGATCGCGCCCGAGGACCTGCTGGGCGAGCATCGCCAAGCCGTCGAAGCCCTTGCGCATGTCGGTCCGACCGGTGGCCAGATAGATGCGCACGCCCGCCGGGACCGAGATCAAGACCGCTCCAGCGCCGACGCCAGCCCGGCCAGCCGAGACGGCGCGATGTCCTCGGCCACGCGAAGAACGCGGCCATTGCGCAGCGCGATCTCCACCATCCCGAAGCGCGGGCCGGGTGGCTGCGGGGCGGTGGGATGTGGCCCTTGCGCGACCACCACCGGCGTGAACGGCTCGTCCGCCATGCCCGGAGCGTCGCCCGCCACCGCAAGGCGCCAGCGATAGAGCAGGCTGCGGCAGACCCCGTAACGGCGCGACACCGCCGCGACCGACCCGCGCCCGGCCGACGCCTCCGCCACCAGACGCATCTTCTCCTCGACGGTCCACGACTTCCGCCGGCCCGTCCCGGTAATGATCTCGATCCGATCGCAAGCCACGATGCAAGCCACGTTGTTTGCCACGATGCTTCCGCCAACAGCGGCGGCGGCCGGTGGGCGGAACGGCATCATCGCAGACCCGGCTACGCTGAGAAGGCAGTCGTGGGAGGACGCTTACGGTTTACCAGTGACGATGAGACTACCAACTAGGCCTTGCGGTTGGCTTATATGCTGCTATGTTCTGACGGAACATAATGGCAACGCAAGGTCTGAAGGCCGATGAACACGCCGTGCTTTCTCGTGTCGGAGGACGACGCTGTCCTCCTGGCAAGCGTCCGTCGCATTGATCACCCTCTCGAATTGGCCCCGCTCCTCACCAGGGTGCCGGAGGACCGTCATGGCATGATGGTGATCGCCGCCTACCAGATCGCCGACGACGATCCAAGAGGTCGGGGTAGCTGCGCCGCCTGCGGCCATACTAACAACCACAAGGGTGGCGTCGTCCTCGGTTTCGATGGCGGTCACCGCGCCTCGATTGGACGTGTGTGCTGTGGAAAAGCCGAGTACGGATTCGAATTCAAGAAAGTCGTGAATTCGTTCGATGCCGACACGTCCCGTGTGGAAGCTCTCCGCCGTGTCTTGGCTGCCATCGAACATCTGGCTCCCGCGGCGGCCCACATCGCCGCGCTGCCACATCTTCCGCAAGTTCAGGCTCTTCAGGAACTCCGCAAGAGCTTCGAGCGGAAGTTCGGGCGGCTTTACCAGTGGCTCCAGATCGCGGATGGCGAGCTGAAACTGATGATGACCGTTGCTGACGACGACAAGATGATCGCCCGACGCAAGCGGCGCGATGCCAAGGCCGAGCGCTTCATCGAAAGGTACAAGGCTTCCCATGACCAACGGGAGCCGGATCCGGCCGAGGTGAGAGCCCACT
>JADGAL010000497.1 GCA_015232025.1 Alphaproteobacteria bacterium | reverse complement strand
GCGGCGATGTCGATCTGGGCAGTGGCGTGTTCCGCCCGCGCTTCGCGGCGAGCGGCGGAAAGCTGGCCCTGCCCGGCCTCGACCTGTCGGCCGACGACATCGCCGCGAGTTGGACCGGCGAGGAGGACCAGCCGCGCCTGTCGCTGTCGACCTTGCTGCGCCACACCGCCGCCCAGCCGGCGGTGCTGCCGTTGCGCCTCGCCGCCGGGGTGCGGCGCGAGGGCGACGCGCTGGCCTTCGCCGGCACGCTGACCGACATCACCCGCCGGCTGGTGCTCGATTTCAGCGGCAGCCACGACACCGCCACCCAGCGGGGGCGCGGCCGGGTGGTCGCCAAGCCGATCGCCTTCTCGCCCGAAGGCTTGCAGCCGCGCCATCTGTTCCCGCTGCTGGCCGCCCATCTCGACGAGGTCGAAGGACGGATCGCCCTGGCCGGGCCGCTGTCGTGGTCGGACTCCGGCTTGGCTCCCGACCTGGATCTGCTGGTCGAGGATCTGACCGCCACCACGCACGGCGTCACCTTGAAGCGGGTCAACAGCGTGGTGGCCATCGAGCGCATCGTCCCGTTTTCAACGCCGATCGGGCAATTGGCGGCGGTCGCCTTGGTCGACGCCGGGGTGCCGCTCGAGGACGGCGTGGTGATCTTCCGCCTGGAGGGCAAGCGGCTGACCATCGGGCGCGCCGAACTGAAGCTGGCCGGTGGCCGCGTCATGCTGGGCGAGACGGTGTTCGATCCCGCCGCCGAGCGGCAGAGGATCGCCATGAACGTAAGCGGCGTGGACGTGGGCAAGCTGGTCGAGATGGCCGGCACCAAAGGCCTCAGCGCCAGCGGCACCCTGTCGGGTCGGGTGCCCTTGAGCATCGTCGATGGCGCGGTGACGGTCGATCACGGCTATCTGGCGGCCACCGCGCCGGGCCGGCTGCGCTATCGCCCCGATCTGCCGCCGGCCACCCTGCGGTCGGGCGGGCAATCGATGGAACTTCTGTTGAAGGCGCTCGACGACTTCCACTACTCCAGTCTGTCGATGACGCTGAACGGCCGGGCCGGCGGCGAGATCACGGCGGAATTCCGAATAACCGGCTTCAATCCCGATCTGTACGACGGCTACCCCATCGAGTTGAACCTGAATATCAGCGGGGCATTAGATCGCCTCCTCGACCAGACGCTCGCGGGATATCAAATTCCAGAGCGGATCCGCGAAAGAATGTCCGCCTTCGGCGGTCGCCTTCGCGGCGCCGGGGAGGACCGATGAGACCCACCATGCGCCACGCCCGTTTTCTACCCGCCGCCGCGACCCTCGCGGCGCTCGTAGCCTGCCAGCCCACCGTTCGCATCGAACCCCCGGACAAGCCGATCGTCATCAACCTGAACATCAAGGTCGAGCAGGAAGTCCGGGTGAAGGTCGAACGCGATGTCGAGAGCCTGTTGAAGAGCAACCCCGACCTGTTCTAGCCTGAACGGCCGGCCGCAATGAACTGTGAGGAAGGCATGCGCATCACTGCCCGGCTCGCCGTCGTCGCCCTGACCTTGCTGCTCGCCCTGCCCGCCTTCGCCCAGTCGATCGACGCGCTGAAGGCGGCCGGCGTGGTGGGCGAACGCCCCGACGGCCTGGTCGCCCTGGTCAAACCGGCGGAACCGGCGGTCCAGGAGTTGATCGACACCATCAACGCCCGCCGAATGGCCGAATATCAAGAGATCGCCCGCCGCAACGGCACGCCGGTCGAGGCCGTGCAGGCGATCGTCGGCGAAAAGCTGGTCACCCAGTCTCCGCCCGGCACCTGGGTGATGGACGCCCAGGGCGGTTGGCGGGTGAAATAGGATCGGGATGGAGGATGCCCTCGCCCAGGCCGCGCGCTGGCGCCAAGCGGGGCGCGCCATCGCCACGGCCACCGTGGTGTCGACCTGGGGCTCGGCCCCGCGCCCGGCCGGCAGCCTGCTGGCCGTATCGGACTCGAGCGCCTTCGCGGGCTCGGTGTCGGGCGGATGCGTCGAGGCCGCCGTGGTCAACGAGGCCCTGGACGTG
>JADGAL010000496.1 GCA_015232025.1 Alphaproteobacteria bacterium | reverse complement strand
CGCCCTGGTCGTCGCGGGGCGGTTCGCCCGCGGCGTCGGACCGCCGTTCGCCCAATTCCCAATTGCGCTGGCCGGACGCCGTCTCCTCAAGCTGGATCACCGGCTCGACCAGGACCAGCGAGACGATCCGCACCTCGCCCGCGAACAGCGGGGCGAGCGCCAGTTCCAGCCGCAGGCTGCGCAGCGTCACCATGTCCGAGGCGCTGCCGCCCTTGACGTTGGCGATCGCCACCTCGTCGGCCGACAGCGTGGGCGTGGGCAGCAGCGACAGGGACAGGTCGCCCTCGATCACCACGTCGCGGCCGATCGCCGCCTCCAGCCGTCTGGCGATCTCGCCCTTGTACTCGTTCCAGTCGATCAGCGAAGGCAGCGCCAACACGCCGGCCGCCACCACGACGAACAGGATCGCCAGGAAAATCCCCAGTCTCTTCACCAGACACTCCTTGGATGCGCCAAAAGTGTAGCCGATCACGCGCCCGGTTGAAACGCGGCACCGCGGCATGTCGGGTCGGCGCCCCGAATTTCCAGGGGCCTATCCGTTACAGCAGAAAGGCCAGCAGCACCGGCAGCAGGGCGAACGAGGCCAGGGTCGAGACCAGCACGGCGCCCGCCACCTCGCCCGGCGCCTGGTTCCAGCGCTGGGCGAACAGGTAGTTGAAGACGGCGACCGGCATGGCGCTTTCCAGCACCACCACGCCGCGCGAATGGCCTTCCAGCCCGAACGCCCAGGCGACGCCCAGGCCGACCGCCAATCCGATGCCCAGGCGCAAGCCGGCCAGCCCGGCGGCCAATCGCATGCTTTTGGCCTTCAGCGCCGACAGCGAGACGCCCAACGCCATCAGCATCAGGGGAATGGTCATGTCGCCCAGAAGCCGCGCCGTGCTGGCCAACCAGCGCGGCGGCTGGACGCCGGTCGCCATGAAGGCGATCGACGCCGCCAGCGCGTAGAGCACCGGCATGCGCGCCAGATTGCCCAGCGACAGGCTGCCCATCAGCAGCGAAATGCCCAGCGTCAGATGGGCGATGGTGAAGACCACGAAATAGACCACCGCGAGCGCCAGCCCCTCGGGGCCGAAGGCGAACAGGCACAGCGGCAGGCCCATATTGCCGGCGTTGGGGAACACCATGGGATTGAGAAAGCCGCGCAACGGCAGCTTGGCCAGCTTCAGCGCGACGGCCGCCACCAGGGTGAAGCCGAGCAGGCAGGCCAGCGCCGCGCCGGCCATCCGCGTCAGCGTGGCGCCGTCCAACTCCAGCCGGGTGAGGGTCGAGAACACCAGGAACGGCACGCCGATGGTGGTCACCAGCCGGGCGACGAAGGCCGGATCGAACTCGCCGCCCAGCCTGCGCCAGGAAAAGCCGATCGCGGCGATCGCCAGGATCGGCCCGATGATGGTGGCGATCTCGACGATCACGGCGGGGGCGCGCTCAATGCGCGGCGCGCGCGCACTTGATGCACAGCGGCGTGGTGGGGTCCAGTTCCAGCCGCTTGGCGGCGATCTCGTCGCCGCAGGCGGTGCACCAGCCGTATTCGCCGGACGACAGGCGTTCGAGCGCCGAATCCAGGCGCGACAGTTCGGCGTGGCGGCGGCGTTCGGTGTCCTGGGCCATCGCCTGGGCTTGCAGCGCGTCCATGCGCGACAGCCGTCCCACCGAGGTCTGATCGACCTCGACCGGGTGCGCGGCCTCGTGGGCTTGCCCGATCAGGCGCGCCAACTCCTCGCGGCGGGTGGCGAGCATGGCCCGCACCGCGTCCTTGTCGATCTTGTGGTGGAGGCGTTTCATGGTCATTCGTCCCGAGCGGAAGCCCCGCTTCCATTGTCGGGCAAATGGCGCGGTTTGCAACCGCTTCCAAGGGAGGGGTCAGAAACTCCGACCGTCGCGCCACTGACGCGCGGCGCGGCGCGCCTCGGCGACCTGGGCCGGCTTCAGCGAGGCGGCCAGCGCGTCGCGTTCGGTCTTGGCCTCGGCGAGGCCCAGGGCCAGCGCCAGTTCGGCCATGGTCAGGGCGCGCACCGGGTCCTTGGCCACG
>JADGAL010000495.1 GCA_015232025.1 Alphaproteobacteria bacterium | reverse complement strand
CCCCCGCCGGGGGATGTCGAGCGGTTCGCTGCCGGCCCACCCCCCGGGGGGCGCTCGAAACGCTGTTGGACATTGTGAAGAAACGATTTTCGCCGCGTCACGGTGCGACGGGGCGCGGGTTTTGGGGCACACGCGCGAGACCCGCGCGGGGGTGCTCGAAAATCGCTGGCCATGGTGTTGGAATGGTGGGAGAATTTGGGCGGTCCCTATCCCTGGCCGAAAGGCCGGGGCCTCATTGAAGCCCCGCTCTTCCACAAGCTGCTGAACCAACCGCGGCACCACCTATCCCTGGCCGAAAGGCCGGGGCCTCATTGAAGCGAGAATTTCACGCAAGATCGTCGGCTTGAGCGCGACGGGCTATCCCTGGCCGAAAGGCCGGGGCCTCATTGAAGCAAGTCGGCCTTGCGCAGGGCCAACTCGGCCTCTTGGGCTATCCCCGGCTGAAAGGCCGGGGCCTCATTGAAGCTCGCGCTCTCCCTGGTGGGGGAGGCGGGCGGGTTGACTATCCCCGGCTGAAAGGCCGGGGCCTCATTGAAGCCTCCCTGTAAAACTCGCGCCGGTCGGGCCTCGCGCTCCTATCCCCGGCTGAAAGGCCGGGGCCTCATTGAAGCAAAGCCCCGCGAAGAGCGCTTGTGATGGTGTGGTGACCTATCCCCGGCTGAAAGGCCGGGGCCTCATTGAAGCTGGCCACTTCGCCCAACCGAGGGAAACGCACCGCCCAACTATCCCCGGCTGAAAGGCCGGGGCCTCATTGAAGCATTGAAATGGGGCGCCGCGCCACGCGGGGGAGATGACTATCCCCGGCTGAAAGGCCGGGGCCTCATTGAAGCGCCAAGTGATCCTTGTTGTGGGCGGCCATCGCGACTATCCCCGGCTGAAAGGCCGGGGCCTCATTGAAGCAGCATCTGCTGGAGTTGCATCGCCTTCAGCGTACCGTCCTATCCCCGGCTGAAAGGCCGGGGCCTCATTGAAGCGCTGACGAGCGGCACCTATGGCCCGCGTTCTTCCATCTCCTATCCCCGGCTGAAAGGCCGGGGCCTCATTGAAGCGAGATGCCGATCCACACCCCATCGGCGACCGGATGGACTATCCCCGGCTGAAAGGCCGGGGCCTCATTGAAGCCTTGCCCGTCGTCATAAATCAGAGGCTCCATTCTCGGCCTATCCCCGGCTGAAGGGCCGGGGCCTCATTGAAGCCCCCCGATTTTAGTTCGGGGAAAGACGAGAGCATGCTATCCCCGGCTGAAAGGCCGGGGCCTCATTGAAGCGCGCCGGCCGATCCGCTGCTGAAACGCCCGCTATCCCTGGCCGAAAGGCCGGGGCCTCATTGAAGCCTCGGTAGGCTGGATTCAAGCGCCGATGATATGAGCGGCTATCCCTGGCCGAAAGGCCGGGGCCTCATTGAAGCAGGCTCCGCGACGAAGAGCCGGTTGGCATCCTCGTGCTATCCCTGGCTGAAAGGCTGGGGCCTCATTGAAGCAGCAGGCCGTACACCAGCTCGGACGGGTGGGCGCCGCTATCCCTGGCTGAAAGGCCGGGGCCTCATTGAAGCACCAGCGTGACCAGGATCGGATCGGCGGAGGCCCCGCCTATCCCTGGCCGAAAGGCCGGAGCCTCATTGAAGCGCCTTGGAGACGTTCGACACGAACGTCGATTTGTAGTCTATCCATGGCTGAAAGGCTGGGGCCTCATTGAAGCTAGACAACGCCCGGCAGGGCCTCGGGCCGCTCGGCGCTATCCCCGGCTGAAATGCCGGGGCCTCATTGAAGCCCGACCACCGTCGGACGTCGTTCCGCCGTGTCATCCGCCCCGGCTGAAACGCCGGGGCCTCATTTAATCGCTGCTCGCGAGGAGTCGACCACCAGCCCAGCCGCCAGAGACCCCCGGCGGCAACGCCAAGCGCCACGGCGGCCGAGAGGCCGCCGTTTAGCCGAAGGCTTTGAAGGCGATGATGGTGAAGGTGTCCTTGACGCCGGGGAGGCGTTGGATGGTGTCGGTGACGAAGTGGCCGATGTCGGCCGCGTCGTCGAGATAGCAC
>JADGAL010000494.1 GCA_015232025.1 Alphaproteobacteria bacterium | reverse complement strand
TGCCGCGGCCCCACAGGTTGACGCCCAGGCGTCGATTGATCTTGAATTTCGATTCAGCGCGTTTGGTCATGTCGATCCCGATTTTGTCACGGTTCGTTTTGTCCCGGTAGGCCTCGTTCAAAACGCGAACGAAACGGGCGCGGCGCGTTTCGCACCGTCCACGTTCCCGGAAATGAGGGCCGCACTATACGCGGCGGGCGGCGAAAGTCAAATCTTGGACGACGCGGCGAGGTGCTGGGCCAGCGCGCTTTGCAGATCGAGCGGCCGAACCGGCTTGTGCAGCAGGCTGGCGCCGCTGGCCTCGGCGTCGCGCAGGCGCTCGGGCGCGGTGTCGCCGGTGATGATGATGCCGGGGATGGCGCGACTGAACAGCCGGCGGACGTTGCGGATCACGTCGGCTCCGGTGCTTCCGCCCTGCAAGCGGTAATCGGCCAGGATCACGTCGGGCGGCAGGCCGTGGCGGGCCAGCACGTCCAGCGCCTCGTCCTCGCTGGCCGCCGACAGCACCTCGTAGCCCCAGTTCTCGAGCACCATCGACAGGCTGCTGCGCACCGCCGCCTCGTCGTCGATGACGAACACGAAGCCCCCCCGCTTCTCCTCTTCGCGATGCGGCTGGGCCAGATAGGCGACGTTGCGCGCCCGGTTCCAGCCGACCAGAGGCACCTCGACCGAGAACACCGAGCCCTTCCCCGGCTGCGAGCGCACCCCGATGCGGTGTCCCAGCAGATGCGCCAGGCGGCGCACGATGGCCAGCCCCAGGCCCAGCCCCTGGGCGCGATCGCGCTCGGGATTGTCGACCTGGGTGAACTCCTGGAAGATGTCGTCCAGGCGATCGGGCGGGATGCCGATGCCGGTGTCCCACACCTCGATGCGCAGGCCCCGCCCCCGCAGGCGACAGCCGATCAGCACGCCACCCGAGCGCGTGTAGCGCGCCGCGTTGGTCACGAAGTTCTGCAGAATGCGGCCCAGCAGGGTGGGATCGCTGCGCACCACCGCCGACGAACCGACGACCTGGAAACGCAGCCCCTTGTCGATCACCAGCGGCCCCATCTCGGCGCCCAGGCGGTCGAGCAGCGCCGAGACCGAGAAGCGCGTCTCGCGCGGGTTCACGATGCCGGCGTCGAGCCGCGACACGTCGAGCAGCGAATCCAGCAGCACGTTCAGCGAATCGAGCGACGCCTCGAGATCGCCCAGCACCCGCACCGCGCCGGGCTCGCGCACCTTGGCGGCCAGCGCCGAGGTGAAGAACACCAGCGCCTGCACGGGCTGGCGCAGATCGTGGCTGGCCGCCGCCAGGAAGCGCGACTTGGCGATGTTGGCGCGCTCGGCCTCCTCCTTGGCGGTCTTGAGCGCCTCTTCGACCTTCTTGCGGTCCGAGACGTCGCGCGACACCCAGGCGTAGCCGCGCATTCGCCCGCCATCGTCCAGCAAGGGGGTGATCACCTCATGCGCCCAGAAGCGTTCGCCGTTGGCGCGCAGGCGCCAGCCCTCCTCTTCGAAACGGCCTTGGATGCGCACCCGTTCCAGCGCCGAGGCCGACGCCACCTCGGCCGCCTCGGACGCCTGGAAGCGTGTCAGGGGCTGACCCTGGGCCTCGGCCGCCGACAGGCCGTAGATGCGCTCGCCGCCGGGATTCCAGCCGGCGACGCGGCCATTCAGGTCAAGCCAGACGATGGCGTAATCGCGCACATTGTCGAGCAGCATGCGCAGCCGCTCCTCGCTTTGGCGCAACGCCTCTTCGGTGCGCTTGCGCTCGGTGGCGTCGCGCACGATGCCGGTGAAGAAGCGCTCGCCGCCGACCATCGCCTCGCCCACCGCCAAATCCATCGGGAAGACGGCGCCGCTCTTGCGCCGCCCCTCGACCTCGCGGCCGATGCCGATGATCCGGCGTTCGCCGGTTTCGATGTAGTGCCGGAGATAGGAATCATGCGCCGAATGGTCGGGTTCGGGCATCAGCATCTTGACGTTGCGCCCGATCACCTCGGTCGCCTCGTAGCCGAAGATGCGCTCGGCGGCGGCGTTCAGCCCCAGCACGGTGC
>JADGAL010000493.1:1334-2049 GCA_015232025.1 Alphaproteobacteria bacterium | reverse complement strand
TTCGATCTCCTCGGGCGCGGTGAAGCTGTACAAGCTGCTCGGCGAACAGGCGCTCCTCGGCCGGCGTCTGATCGTCGAAGCCGATCTCGCCGACCGCCACCACGCCGTCCTTTTCCAGATAGCGGGGCAGCAGCGCCATCACGCCCTCGACCAGTTCGGCGCTGTTGGCCTCTTTGGGATTGAGGCCGATGGTGCAGAAATGGCGGATGCCGAACTGGCTGGCGCGGAAGCGCTCCCAGCCGACCAGCGACAGGAAATAGTCCTCGAAGGTGCCGACATGGGTGCGCGGCTGGCCGACCCAGAAGGCCGGCTCGACCACCGCCACGATGCCGGCGTCGCGCATCGCCTGATAATCGTCGGTGGTGCGCGAGGTCCTGTGGATGTGCGGATCGAACAGCTTCACGGCGGACCTCCGGTGATCAGGGCGATGTCGGGCGGCACCACGCGCCCGGCGGCGCGCCGCTCGGCCGCGTAATCCGCGCCCATGCGGACCAGCGTGGGGTTGAGCCGATCGGACAGCCCGCGCACGCGAGACAGCGGCGCCCCGGTGAACAGCGCCTTCAGGACCATCTGATTGAAATTGGGCTCGGGCAGCCAGGCCGCCGGATAGGAATTGTCGCAGGCCAGCGCCTCGAACACGTCCTGGACGTGGCTGCGCAGCGCCTCGACCGCCAGCCCGACATGGGCGGCGGGATCGGGCAGCAGCATCAGGGAT
>JADGAL010000493.1:0-1306 GCA_015232025.1 Alphaproteobacteria bacterium | reverse complement strand
GATGCGCTCGGCGGTGTCGCCGGTGCGGAACAGGCGCGGCACCTCGTCGGGCGACGCCGCCAGCAGCGCCCAAGCCCGCGCCGCCTCGGCCAGCGACCAATCCTCGGGCGCCGCCACCCCGGCGGCGCGCAAGAGTTCGGCCTCGTGGTCCGAAAACCCCGCCGGACCGGGAAACCGCCGCCCGGCCCCGGCGAACCCGGCCAAGCGATCACGGCCCTCCAACCACGCCCAACCCTCGGGCGCTTGGCGGCGCAAAGCGGCGGCGATGGTCTCGGATATTTCGGCGCGCACGGCTCCCTCCCCGTCCTTGTCGGAAGGTGGGCGGGGGGTGACGGCGGCGCAATGCGGTCATCCGGACGAGGCGGGGGAATTCGCGAGATCAACGCGGACGGATTATTTACTCACCAGAACGGTGGCGGCGACCCCGATCAATGCTACCACTATGCCCGCCCATGCAAAATATACGACACGGTTTCTATTTTTGATCGCCTTGTTCAACTCTTCCCGAGCAAGTTCCATTGCATCGTGACACGATTTCAATTCTCTGGCGGCTTTTCTGCAGTCCGTATAATACCGGTGACGGTCATCGGAAACCGTCCGCGCCTTGATGAGGAGATCCCGCGCATTCCTCGCCTTTTCCAGCGTCTCGTGATACCGCGGAAAATGCGGCGTTATCTCAATGCGGGCATAGTCCGCCTTGAAGTCCGCGATGCTCTCAAGCAGATAGGACGTGATCCCGTCGAACGCGTCATAGATAGCCCGCTGGCAATGCCGTTGGGCGCGCTGCTTTTCTTCCTCGGCGGCGGCGGCGTCCGCTCCAACCAACGCGGACAGCACGTGGCGCCCAGCATAGCGAAGTTGGTTGACGCTTGGCACGCTCAACTCGTGATGGACTGTTTCCGCCTCATGCAGGGCCTGTTCGGCCTCGCGGTAGAGTGCGTCAATCGCCTCAAAACCGTTGTCGATGGCAAGCATGTCGTCAGAACGAAAGGTGCCGCACCGCGCGGAAACATTCGTCTTGGCGCTCTTCCGTGCGGTACCTGCCCTGAGCGAGCTTCACGCTGCCTTCGGCATTTCGCGCCACGATGCGGCGAGCGATTCGCGCTTGGCGGCCGTTCACGTCTTCTGGAATCGGGATCAACTCGGACGGAAGCAGCCGCCCAAGCAACTCGCCCAAAATCCCTAGGATCATGATGCCCCCGTAAACGTTCACGGCGCGGAACGAAGTGGTTTGTTATAACATTCGTTTCTCATGGGGCAATACCCTAAAGCGTAATCCCCACATTGTCGATCAACCGCGCCCGGC
>JADGAL010000492.1 GCA_015232025.1 Alphaproteobacteria bacterium | reverse complement strand
CGCGGCACCATCAGGATCGGTCGGCCGCTTTCCATCAGGGCGGCGTTCAAGGTCATCATCGAGGGCAGATCCTGATCGGCCCGCGGTTGACCCACCACGATCAGATCGACCAGCCGGCCCAATCGGGCGGTGATGTCGTCCTCGCGCCCGGTCTGCTCGATCCAGGCGGCCGAAGGCCCGGTGGTGGCGGGCCGGTCGGACAGCGGCACGCCGGCCGACGCGATCGCCTGATCGAAGACGCGGCGCGCTCCGGTGGCGCGTTCGGCGATCTGGCGCTCGGCGGCGTCGATCATCTCCTCGACCATCGAGCCCGAGATGCCTTCGCCGACCAGCGGCACGGCGCCGGTGGGGTCGCCGCGCACATGCAGCGCCGCGACATGCGCGCCGAACGTCTTGGCCATGGCCAAAGCGACGTCCAGGGGCGTTTGGCCGCTGTCGGCGTCGCCCACCACGGCAAGCAGGATGCGGTAGTCGGTCATTGCGCTCCTCCCGCGAAGATTTTTCCCATTATGCGCCGGAAGAACCCCCGAGGGAACGCGCGGATGGCGTAGGGCGATCGAAAAGGCGACTCGACGACCCTCTTTGGGGACTGGGCGAACCGCGGGGCACGTGCCCTGTTTTCAGTGGCACGCGCGTGGACATCACGGCAACACGGGAGTGTAGAGATGAAGAAAGTCGCAAGCTTCACCGCCGCCGCTTTGACGGCCGGCCTTCTGGCCGGAGGAGCGCTGGCCCAGTCGCAGCCGTCCGAACCCTCGGCGGCGGGGCCGTCTTCGGCTCTGCCCGCCGAACAGGCGATGAGCGAATCGGCCAAGCAAGGCGTCGAGATGTATATCGACCCATCGACCGTGCGCCAGATCCAGCAGGCGCTCAACGAGAAGGGCTTCGACGTGGGCGAGGCCGATGGCGAGTGGACGCGGCAGAGCGCCGACGCCATGCGCAAGTTCCAGGAGAGCGCCGGCCTCGATCAGACCGGCAACGTCAACTTCTCCAGCATCGCCGCGCTGAACGTCGAGATCCCCGGCCTGCAAGCGCCGCAGACCGCCCAGACCCCCGAGGGCGCGGCCGGCGCGCCGACCGAGCCGCTGCAGGGCATCACGCCTCCGGAAGCCCCCGAGGCTTTGGAGCCCTCGCGGCAGCGGTGACACTGGCCGGCCGCGGGGACTTCGCCCCGCGGCCGGTTTGGTTTTTAGGGCGCCCGACTCCCCCCTCAAAAGCCCAGCACTTGACGGGCGACACGCAGGCTTTCGGCCTTGGGGCGGCCGGTGTCGACGCGCGACCAGGCGATCTCGCCCAGATCGTATTCGAGTTGTTGCCGCAAGACCGAGGTGGTGGCGTCCGAGGCGTTGCGCTTGCGGCTGACGATGCGTTGCTCCATCACCTCGGGCGCGGCTTCCAGCCACACGCCCTGGAAGGGCGCGCCGGCCGCCTGAGCCACCTCGGCGATGCGGTCGCGCTGCTCGGGCTTGGCGAACACCGCGTCGGCGACAACCGAGTGGCCGGCCGCCAGGATTCGGGCCGTTTCGTCGAACAGGGCGGCATAGGTGCGCTCGGTCATCTCGGGGGTGTAGCCGTCGGCTTCCAGGTGGGTCTCGGGGTCGACGCCCATCAGGCGTTTGCGCAAGACGTCGCTGCGCACCACCACGGCGCCCGGCGCGGCGCCCAGGAATGGCGCCAACTCGCGACCCATGCGCGACTTGCCGCTGCCCGACAATCCACCCACCGCGACCAGCCGGGCGGGTGGCGGGGCAAGGCAGCCGGTGGCGGTGGCCAGATAGCGCCGCGCGTCGCGCAGGCGCCGCTCTTTGGCCTCGCCGTGCTGGTTGGCGGCCATCGCCGCCGAGACGTGGGCGCGGATCGCGGCGCGGCACGACAGGAACAGCGGCATGGCGGCCATCCCGCCGATGTCGCCGGTCTGTTCGAGATAGCGGTTGAAGGCATGCGACGCCAGCCGCCGATGGTCGCGGAATTCAAGGTCCATCAGCAGGAAGGCGAGGTCGTAAAGGACGTCGATGCAGGCCACCGCCTCGCTGAATTCGATGGCGTCGAAGATGGTCGGCCGGCCCTCGTAAAG
>JADGAL010000491.1:535-2082 GCA_015232025.1 Alphaproteobacteria bacterium | reverse complement strand
CTCCCAGGTCGAGGGCGTCGACGTCGGCGCGCCGCCGGCCGGCTGAGCAAAGCCGCCGCTGCGGGCGGCCGCGTGCTGTTTCGATCGGCTGTGGATCGTCGCGCCGCGCGAGGCGGCGGACCGACTCGCCCCGGTGAAGGCCTTGCTCGATCGACTGGCGATGGGGTCGGCCGGCGTCGCCCTGGTCGGCGATGGCGGACTGGAGCCGGTCCGCGTCGCCGTCGCGTCGATCGGGGCTGGCGTGAAAGCAATCCGGCGTCCCGGCCCAAGCGGCTGAAGACCGGCTGCGACCATCGCGCGTGGGAGGAGGACGAGGTCCGTCGGTTCCGGGACCGCTGGCCGGCTTCGACGGTCGAGCGGATCGCGTTCGAATTGCTGCTGAACACCGGGCAACGCGGCGGCGACGTGGTCCGCATGCTGCGCAGCGCCTTCTTAGCCTTCGACCAACGCGTCGCGGACGTGGCTGTTCATCAGCACGCGTGTGCGTTCCAGCCGCGCGCGGTCGAGGTCGGGGCGTTGCCGCGGCACGGCCCCGATCCATTCCTCGTGGATGGAGTCCGTAGTTCGAGCAGCAGATCGCGAAGCGGCGCCGAGTAGAGCACGCACGCGTCATAGACGACCGCGTAACGCGACATTCAATAGCCCAATCCGAGATCCTGGGCCTCGGCGGCCAGTTGGTCGAGGACGGCCCGGCGCTGGACGTCGATGCGGTCCTTGTAGTCCTTGACGTCCTCGAAGCGAACCCGGCGATGGGTTCCGACCCGGTGATGGGGGATTTCCCCGCGATCGAGCAGCCCAATCAGGAAGGGGCGCGACACGTTGAGGTGGTCGGCGGCCTCCTGGGTGGTCATCTCGGCGTGGATGGGGATCAGCGTCACCGCGTTGCCGGCCGCCATCTCGGCCAGCACGTGGGTGAGAAGGCGGGTCGCGGCGTGCGGCAGGGTCAGCCGGGAACCGTCGTCCAACTGCACCCGCAACGCGCCGCCCGCCGCGTGGCTGGCCAGAACGCGACTGGATTCCTCGGCGAGTCGGGCGTCGACCTCGCTCGGCATCACCGTGTCGTAGTTGGCGCGGCCACTCATCCCTCTCTCCTCGGACTGGTGTCGTCTCGGGAATGATATGGCATCGGCCGCCGCATTCGCAATAAACGAAATGGCGGGGCCGCTTCAGAGCGAGAACACATCGGGAACACGGAGTGTAAAACCGCCCGTTCGGAATTGTAAAACCGGCGGTCTGGAACAAAAAGGGAAAGGCCCTGATTCCGGTTTGGAATCAGGGCCTAAACTTGGTGGGCGCAGTAGGACTCGAACCTACGGCCCGCTGATTAAGAGTCAGTGGCGGCAGCGCAAGTTTCCGCCGGTTTTCCGAACTTGGGTCGCGTTTTCGGGTCATTGGATGTCAAGAAGATGCGGGCCGGTTCGGAACATCGCGGTCATCATTCCTCCTCGAATCCCTGGCTAGCGAATTTCAATGTCCGGCAATTTTCTGTGACGGTACGAATCAGGTGGTCCGAAGCGCCATCCGGCAGGGTGGCTTCGATCTCCAGG
>JADGAL010000491.1:0-397 GCA_015232025.1 Alphaproteobacteria bacterium | reverse complement strand
TGTCCCCGTTTCCAGACGATCCGGATGCCCCGCCGCCGCTTGATGGCCGCCCCGCCGCGCCTTCGGTCGTGCCCGCCTGAGCGGCGGCGGCCGTCTCCGCTTGCCGCTGGGCTTGGGCCACCTCGGATTTGACCAGGAGGCCGTCCAGGGCTTCCGTCGAAATCGTGTGCTGCTTGCCGCAGAGCAGCCCGCGATACCGCTTCGCCACGTCGTCGTAGCTGTCGGCATAGGCGAAGGAGTCCTGGCTCCACAACAGCAGCCCCAAACCGTCCTGGATGGCGGCGGCCAACACCGATGAGTTCTTCACGCGCGGCAGGTAAATGTAGCGGGCGAAATCCTCGGCCAATTGCCGGATGCCGACATGATCGCCGCGCCACAGCGGAATGCGGTCCAGTTC
>JADGAL010000490.1 GCA_015232025.1 Alphaproteobacteria bacterium | reverse complement strand
GCTGCTACGCCGCCACCCCGCCGCCGTGGTGGCGCCCTTCTCGCTGCTGGTGCCGGTGTTCGGAATGAGTTCCGCCGCCCTGGTGCTGGGCGAGACGCCGACACTCGCCAGTCTGGCCGGCGGCGCGTTGGTGATCGGCGGGGTGGCGGTGTCTTCGCTGCGGTCGCTACCCGCCAGGGGGTGATCCCTACCCGCCCCGGCGCCGCGCTTCCAGCAGGGCGTTTGCCCGTTCGAGAGATTCCGTCGCCCGGTCCCATTGGTACTCTTCGGGCGTCAGCACCTCCATGGCCGCGCGCGTCACCGCGATGGCCTGTTCGATCCTCCCAGTACCACTCTCGCGCTCAGCCAGAGCGAGCAACGCCAAGCCAACGTTAACTTGAGTCATCGCCCACCAGCCGGCCATCCCGTGCTGGAACACCCCGGCCGCCGCCTGAAAGGCCTTCACCGCCTCCTCCAACCGATCAGTCCCCCCCTCAATTTCCGCTAGGCTTAGAAGCGCGCTGCCAAGATTATTCTGCGTCGTCGCCCAATCGAACAGCGAGCGCTCCCTAGTCTGCTCCTCCAGCGCCACCCGATAGGCCACCACGCCCTCCATGAGGAGCTTACTGCTTTCCTCCCACGCGCCCAATTCGCAAAGCGTGTCGGCGACGTTTCTCTGTGCCATCGCCCAGTCGAGCGGCATCCGCTCGCGGCTTAACCCCTCCAGTGCCGCCCTATAGGCCGTCAATGCGTCATACCACCGGTCCGTTTCGCTCTCGACGAGCGCAAGGCGGGATAGCGTTCTGCCGAGTTCATTCTGGGTTGCTGCCCAGATGTACGGCTCTTCGCGCTGATCTATCGCGTCAAGCGCCTTGCGGGTATTGGCCACCTCCCGCTCAAGCGCCATTATCATGGGGTCGGGTGGCACTGGTGGGGGCAATGTGGGTTCCGCCTCGGAAGGCAACGGAAGATCAGGCGGCAAAGCCGACGCGGGAGCATCTATAGCCTCTAGCCACGCACGCAGTTTGGCGATCAGGCTATGTGCTTCAGCGAAGAACGCGTTGGCAAGCCGCTGGATTGCGGCTCGCAGATTGACCGCGACGCTGCGGGCAAGCCCGATGGCCGCCGCCAGGGCTTTTCCCAAACGGGCAATCCAGCCGGCTTCGATCACGGACCGGAGCGCTTGTTCGATCAGCCGGTTCAGGTCGAGCTTGATGCCGGGGAGGCTGACTAATGCAAAATCGCCTGCCTCGTGGGCGCCGGCAAGCTCTTTCAATGCGGCCAGGGTACGTCGGGCCTGGGCCGCAATCTCCTCGGCCCCGGCGTCGCGCTCGACCTTCCGCTCGAACTCGGGACCGGCCTTGTGCCGCTGGACGATGTCGAAGGGTCGCAGCACGGTGGCGAGGTCAGCGACCACCGTGGCGACGGCGGCCTCGAAGACTACTGCAGGCGGCGGCAGATCGTCGCGCAAGACGCCAATGTCGTGCTCTCCCCGCGGCACTGCGGCGCGGGCGGCGAGCAGGCTATCCTGGATTTCCAGAAAGGCGGGCAAGGTGTTGAAGGTCGGAGCGGGCGCCTCGATCAGGGGCTGGACGATGCCCTTGATTTCGTCGAGCAGCACACGCGGCACGGCATTGTCGGAGCCTGGCGACTCGTCGAGCAACTTCCGGCAGGATGCGCGTAACCGTTCCATCTGGCGATGGTAATAGGCCGCATGACGAAGAGCAACCGTAAGTCGATCATCCGAGCCAGTCGCCGTGCGGTTTGGCGATCGGCTTTTTGACCGGACGGCAGAAGGCGCCCCGGATGCCGCCGCTCCAATCCGTCACCTCAGGCATGCCCGAAGTGTCAAGCGGTGTCGGGACGAGCGTCCAGCGCGCCGCACTCGGTTCGCAGTCTCGGCGTCAGGGGCTTGGGGTTTCCGCCGGTCATGGCCTCACCTCATCGCCCCATTGGCGCCGCCGCCACCTCGACCAGTGTCCCGTCGCGCAACGTCACCATGCGGTCCATGCGGCGGGCGAGTTCGGGGTTGTGGGTGGCGATCAGGGCGGCCAGGCCCTCGTCGCGGACGAGGCGCAGCAGTTCGTCGAACACCTTTTCCGAGGTGTGCGGGT
>JADGAL010000048.1 GCA_015232025.1 Alphaproteobacteria bacterium | reverse complement strand
TCCCAAGTGTCACGACCGCCCTGCTGAAGATGATGAATGGGGCGTGCTGAAGCTCGGCGCGGTCTCGTTCGTCACCTTCAATCCTCAGGAGAACAAGGCCCTACCAAAACACCTCAAACCACGACAACACCTTCAAGTGAAGCCGGGACAAATTCTGATTAGCCGCGCCAATGTCACGCTGCTTGTGGGAGCGACGGCACTTGTTGGTGAAACACGGTCTAAGCTCATGCTCTGCGACAAAATCTTCCGTGTTGTTCCGCTTGATCCTGCGCCGGTCGATCCCGCTTTCCTAACTGAAATTCTTCGCACGTCCGACGTTCGCCGACAGATTGAAACGAACCTAACCGGCACTTCGCCAACGATGAAGAACATCTCGAAGCCCGCCTTGATGGCCCTTACCTTTCCGCTCCCGCCCAAGAGCGAACAGGTGACCATGTTGGACTCCTTAGCCGCAGCGCGCGCTAAGACGGCTGATCAGCGCCAGCGGGCGCGAGCGAGGCGTACCCAAGCCTGGGCCGACTTCGAGGCTGCCGTCTACGCAGCGGATGACATCAGCTTGACCGCCGACACTAATATCGCCGATTTGGAGACGGTGTAGCCCCCACCCGTCTCCAGGGCACAAGCCACCAAGAAATCAGCACAGGCTTTCCCAACCGCGCAAATCTCTTGGTGACCCTTGGTGTCCTTCGTGTCTTGGTGTTTAACCACTCACTTACTGACCGCACTCACCGCCCGCAGCAAACCTTGAACTTCTTCCCCGAGCCGCACGGGCAGGGATCGTTGCGGCCGACCTTTGGCCCCTTGTGGCGCACCGTGCCCATGCCCATCGCGCCGCCGGCATAGGCCCAGCGGCCGTCGTGGCGGGTGAAGCGGGCGGTTTCGTGGTGGGCTTGATCCTTGCCCTGGACGCGGAAGCGGGCGGTGAAGGCCACCGTGCCGGTCTGGTCTTCGGGGCCGCCGCCTTCGGTGGCGCGGATTTCGAGGCCCAGCCACTCGGCGGTTTCGGCCCAGCTCTTGGCTTGCGCCGGATCGAAATCGGCCTTTTCGGCGGGGCTCAGGCTGCGCTCCAGATGGCCGATGTCCGCCTTGACGAAGGCGGAGTAGCGCGAGCGCATCAGCGCTTCGGGCGTGGCGGCCGGGGCGCCGGCCAGCAGGGGGGCGCAGCAGGCCTCGAAGCTTTGCCCGCTGCCGCAGGGGCAAGGCGCGTCGGTCATCTTGTGGTTCCTCTCAGTTCGGCGGGGGCTCGGAAGGTGAAGTTGGCGGGTGCGGCGGCCAGGGCGCGGCGGGCGCGCTCGATCCGCTCGACGAGATTGTGCGGCATGTGGTGCTCGCCGCCCAGGGCGCTGGCGATCTCCAGCACCGACGGAATGCCCTTCTCGCCGCCGGTCACCACGCAGCCGCGGTCGTGGGCGGCGCGCACCAGGGCGCGGATCAGCGCCTTCTTGCCGGCCTGAACCATGAAGCGGGCGTCGGCCAGGCCCTGCTCGCCGCCCTCGGGGGCGATCAGCACGACGCGGTGATGCGGGTCGATGCCGTGCGGCGACAAATGGCCATAGGCGGCCAGCGAGATGTCGACCCGGCCTTCGAACTGCTCGGTCAGGCCGGCGATGGCGTCGCGATAATCCTCGTAGGCGGTGAGCAGCGGCACGATCGCGGTGACGTCGCGCGGCGCCGCCACGTCGATGTCGGTCGAGGCGCTCCACGGCTTCAGCTTGCCGGGCTGGATCACGCGGGCGCGGGTCCGCGCGAGGTCGGGGGCGCCCTCGCGGATGGCGCGGAACGCCTCCATCTCGCCGCCCGACGAGAAGCCGACGCCGTAATCGATCTGCACGCCGCCGATCGTCTCGGTCTCGGCGTCGAGCAGGACGCCCAGCACGTCCTCGACCGAATGCTCGGACCAGCCCGTGAGGCAGGCCAGGAAATCGGCGTTGGCGTAGTCGCAGCTTTGCAGCAGGCCCAGCGCCTTGGCGCGCACCGCCTGATCCTGGGCGTTGGCCACGAAGTCGGCCAGCGCGTCGCGGCCGACCAGCTCGATGCCGTTCAGGATGGTGCCCGGATCGACCTGTCCGACCAGCCGCTCGGTTTCGGCCGAGGGCGTCACGGCGGTCCAGGGATGCAGATAGGTCAGCAACTCGGCCAGGGTGTCGGTGTCGCTGCTTTGCACCGGCAGCACCAGGCCGAACTCGAAGGGCGGGGTGCGGAAGAAGCGCATGCGCAACGCCGTCGCCATGCCCGTCCAGCCCTGCATGCCCTGGTGCGACGGCACCTCGTCGCCCTCGACGATCAGCGGCTCGGGCAGGCCGGTGGCCAGGGCCAGCGCCACGCAACTGGTCGAGGGCCGCCTGCGCAACGGCCCCATGCCGCCGGTCGCCATCACGCCGCCGGCCTGGGCCGAGCCGACGCTGGTCAGATCGACCAGAATGCGGGCGTCCGGCCCGACCGCGCGGGCCAGCGCCTGGTTGGCCTGCTCGAAGGACAGCCCGGCGCCCACCGTGACCAGCCCGGCCTCGGGCTCGATGCTCATCTGATTCGAGGCCAGCGCCTCGATGGGGGTCGAGGCCGGCACGATCTCGACGGCGGTGGCGCCGCGCGGCCGAATCGCCACCACGCCCTTAAAGGCCTCGGCCGCCGCCCGGTCATAGGAGAACGAGTTGATCGCGCTGGTCAACCCGCCGGCCGGCATCACCGCCCAACCCGCCTCGACGGCGTCGCGCACCGCGCCGGTCAAGTCGTCGGCCGTCAGCAGCCGCGCCTCGAGCCGCCGCCCGCCGTCGTCGGTCAAGTCGCATTCGGGAAGCTGCGTGATGTCGATGCGCTCGGGCATTGGGCACGGGTGGTGGAATGGGCGCGGGACTGTATCACCATCCGCGGCCGGGCTTAAGCGGTAACCGCACTGGCGCGTCGCGCCGCTTTCGTGCCAAGATGGGATCGCTTTCCGGTGCCCAGGGCGCCTCCTTGGGAGAATCGGGAAGGCGGTGCGACTCCGCCGCGTGCCCAACGCCGTGATGGGGACCGTTCGGACAAAGGCCACTGGCGTCCGCCGGGAAGGCGTTCGGACGGGATGAACCTCAGTCGGAAGACCGGCCGGAAAGCCATTGTGCGCCGCCATGGACGGGCGGTGGCTCGTCGCTTTTCCATGAAGGGGACACCCATGGAAGCCGCCAGGATTCAAGCCGACCCCACCTTTTCACCGGCCGAGCGCGAGGCCGTCTATCGCTGCATCTTCAACCGGCGCGACGTGCGCGGGCAGTTCCTGCCGACCCCGGTCGCGGATGACGTCCTGGCGCGCATTCTGCGCGCCGCCCACCACGCCCCCTCGGTCGGCTTCATGCAGCCTTGGGACTTCATCGTGGTCAGGGACGCGGGCGTTAAGCGGGCGGTGCGCGACGCCTTCCAGACCGCCCATGACGAGGCCGCCGAAATGTTCGACGCCGAGCGGCGGCCGACCTATCGCTCGCTGAAGCTGGAAGGCATCGTCGAGGCGCCGGTCGGCATCTGCGTGACCTGCGACCGCGGCCGCTCCGGCCCGGTGGTGATCGGACGCACCCATCAGCCGGAAATGGATCTCTACAGCGCGGTGTGCGCCGTCGAGAATCTGTGGCTGGCGGCCAGGGCCGAGACGATCGGCGTGGGCTGGGTGAGCATCCTGCGCCCCGACGATCTGCGCCGGGCGCTGGGCATCCCCCCGACCATCGATCCGATCGCCTATCTCTGCGTCGGCCACGTCTCGCACTTCTTCCAGGAACCCGAACTGGAGACGGCGGGATGGCTGCCGCGCCTCGCCTTGCGGGACGTTCTGCGCATCGACGGATGGTCGGGGCGGTCGGGCGCCGACCCGCTGTATGAAGCGGTCGGCTGATTCGGCGTCCCAAACGGACTCTTGCGCCCATTCGGCGGTGGTTGCATAGTTGGGCGATGAACCGGGTTCTCGCCGCTCTCGTTTTCGTGCTTGTCCTGGCGTTCGCGCCGGGTGAGGCACAGGCTTCGCCGCATGACGATCATGCGGCGATGCGGGAGCATGCCCACCACGCCGAGAGCCAATCCCAGGCGCCGGCCATGCCGTCGCATGACGGGGGCCACTGCCGTTGCGCGACGGTGGGCGGCTGCCTGACGGCGGCCGTGGCGATGCCCGGCGAGTTGCTGGTCCGTCTCGCGCCGACGCCCTTGGCGTCCGAGATGCCGCCGCGCGACGATCGCGCCCATCAGGCGTCGCCGATCCCGCCGCTCAGGCCGCCGCGCGCTTAACCATCCCTGATTCCGCGATGATTTTCTCTCGCTGACCGGGCTTGACCCGGCGGGATGATGCGTATGCTTGCCAAGCTTTTTTCCGCCGCCCTTGTGGCGCTGGCCCTGGTTTCGCCCGCTCGCGCGGCGCCGGGATTCGCCGCCGAGGGCGAAATGTTCGAACTGGTGGTCCGCGCCGAGGCCGACCGCACCCTGTTGTTTCTCGCCGAGCGCGACAGCAACGCGCCGGTCGAGGGCGCCACGCTGGACATCGAGATCGCCGGCCCCACCGTATGGAGCGGCCGCGCCGCCCCGGCCGGCGCGGGGATTTACGCCGTCGACTGGCGGGCGGGCGCGTCGCCCGCCAATCTGACGGCCGTCGTGCAGTCGATGGGCCGCGACGATCTGATTCTGATCGAGGGTCTGCGCGTCGAGGCGCCGCCGGCCGCGCCGGTCCAGGCCGCCGCTCCGTCGCTCGCCGACTGGCGGGTGCTGGTCGGCGGCGGGGCGGGGCTGCTGCTGGTCGCGTTCGGCGTGGGCATGCGGCTGTGCCGGAACCGGGCGGCGCCCTTGGCCCTGGCGCTGATCCTGGCGCCGTCCCTGGCCTTCGCCCATGCCGGCCACGACCATGGCGGGGCGACGGTCGGCGAAGCGCTGCCGCCGGCCCGCGCCGTGGCGATGACCAAGGAATCGCAGTTCCTGCTGGGCATCCGCACCTTCCGCGTCGAGGCGCGCGAGGCGGCCGACTCGGTGCGGCTGGCCGGCCGGGTGGTGCCCGATCCGGCCGGCTACGCGCGGCTGCAACCCTCGCAGTCGGGGCGGGTGCTGGCCGATCCCGACATCCCGATTCCCCATCCCGGCCAGCGGGTCAAACGCGGCCAGGCGGTGGCGGTGCTGGCGCCGACCCTGAACGCGGTCGATCTGGCCGAGCAGCGCGCCGCGCTCTACGAGACCGAAACCCAGATCGCCCGCACCGAGCGCCAGCTTTCGCGCTGGGAGCGGATCGGCGACGCGGTGGCCCGCAAGGAGGTCGACGACGCCCGCGGCGAGTTGGAGCGCCTGCGCAAAAAGCGCGAGCAACTGGCCGGCACGGCGCTGGGCCGCGAGGTGCTGACCGCGCCGATCGACGGCGTGGTCACCGACTCGCATCTGGTGCCCGGCGAGATGCTGGCGCCCGAGCGCACCGCCGTCGAGATCGTCGATCCCGAGCGGCTGCGCATCGAGGCGGTGCTGCACGATCTTGGCTTGGCCGATCGCGTGGTCGGTGGATCGGCGGTCAGCCGGCAACTGCCCGGCCGCGTCTTCCCACTCGCCCTGGTCGGGCTGGGCGGTCGCATCGACCCGGCCGATCAGGGGCTTCATCTGCTGTTCTCGGTGCGCGAGGGGGCCGGCGCCCTGAAGCTTGGCCTGCCCGTGGACGTGTGGGCCGAGACCGGCGCCGCCACCTTGCGCGTCGGGGTGCCGCTCGAGGCGGTGCTCGACGCGGGCGGGGCGCCGGCCGTGTTCGTCAAGACCGGCCCCGAGGCGTTCGAGCGCCGCCCGGTGCGGCTGGGCCGCATGGTCGGCGACTGGGCCGAGGTGGCGGCCGGGCTGGAACCCGGCGAGCGCGTCGTCGTCCAGGGCATGGCCCAACTTGCCGCGGTGCGCTGAGATGTTCGACCATGTCATAACCTTCTCGCTGCGCCACCGGCTGTTCGTGCTGGCGGTGGCGGCGGCCATGATCGTCTACGGCTCGCTGGTCCTGTCCCGGCTGCCGGTCGACGTATTCCCCGACCTCAACCGTCCAACCGTCACCATCATGACCGAGTCCGAGGGCCTCGCCCCGGAAGAGGTCGAAACGCTGGTCACCCTGCCGATCGAGACCACCATGAACGGCGCGCCCGGCGTGGCGCGGGTGCGCTCGAACTCGGGCATCGGCCTGTCGATCGTGTTCGTCGAGTTCGACTGGGGCACCGACATCTGGCGCAACCGGCAACTGGTCGCCGAGCGTCTGGCGATGGTCGCCGAACGCCTGCCCGAGGGCATCCGCCCCAGCATGGGGCCGGTCAGCTCGATCATGGGCGAGATCATGCTGGTCGGGCTGGTCAGCAAGGACGGCGCCACCCCGCCGATGGAGGTTCGCAGCCTCGCCGATTGGGTGATCCGGCCACGCCTGTTGGCGATTCCCGGCGTCTCGCAGGTCATCCCGATCGGCGGCGAGGTGAAGCAGTACCAGGTGCTGGTCTCGCCAGCCCGGCTGCAAGACCTGGAAATCTCGTTCGACGAGCTGGAGAAGGCGCTGGCCGGCTATGCCAGCAACTCGACCGGCGGCTTCCTGGAACAGCGGGCGCAGGAATTCCTGATCCGCAACATCGGTCGCACCGTCCGGCTGGAGGACCTTCGCGACACGGTCGTCGCTTGGCGTCACGGCGCGCCGGTCACCGTGGGCCAGGTCGCCGAGGTGCGCCTGGGCGCCGGGGTCAAGCGCGGCGACGCCTCGGTGGATGGCCGTCCGGCGGTGATCCTGGCGGTGCAGAAGCAGCCCGGCGCCAACACCGTCACCCTGACCCGCGAGGTCGAGCGCGTGCTGGGCGAGTTGAAACGCGCCCTGCCGCCCGACGTCGCCACCGACCGCATCCTGTTCAAACAGGCCGACTTCATCGAACGCGCCGTCGACAATGTCGAAGAGGCGCTGCGCGACGGCGCCATCCTGGTCACCATCGTCCTTCTGCTGTTCTTGATGAATCTCCGCACCACCCTGATCAGCCTGACCGCCATCCCGCTGTCGATCGTGGTGACCGCCGTGGTCTTCCAGTGGATGGGGCTGTCGATCAACACCATGACGCTGGGCGGCTTGGCCGTGGCGATCGGCGAGTTGGTCGACGACGCGGTGGTCGATGTCGAGAACGTGTTCCGCCGCTTACGCGAAAACCGCCTGCTCGCCCAACCGCGCCCGACCATCGAGGTGGTGCGCGCCGCCTCGTCCGAGGTGCGCAACTCGATCGTCTACGCCACGGTGATCGTGGTGCTGGTGTTCCTGCCGCTGTTCGCCCTGTCGGGCATCGAGGGGCGCTTGTTCACGCCGCTGGGCATCGCCTATGTGGTGTCGATCCTCGCCTCGCTGGTGGTGTCCTTGACCGTCACGCCGGTGCTGTGCCACCTGCTGCTGCCCAACGCCCGCGTCATGGAGCGGGGCGATTCCTGGCTGGTGCGCTGGCTGAAGCGGGGCGACACCAAGCTGCTGGGCTGGTCGTTCCGCCATCCCGGCGCGGTGATCCTGCCGGCCGTCGCGCTGGTGTTGATGGCGGCGGCCTCGGTGCCGTTCCTCGGCCGCTCGTTCCTGCCGCCATTCAACGAGGGCACGGTGACCGTCAACGTGCTGCTGCCGCCGGGCAGTTCGCTGTCCGAAAGCAACCGCATCGGCACGGTGGCCGAGAACCTGATCGCCCGCGTCCCCGAGGTGATCTCGACCGGCCGGCGCACCGGCCGCGCCGAGTTGGACGAACACGCCGAGGGCGTCCACTACTCCGAGATCGACGTCGATCTGAAGCAATCGGATCGCACGCGCGAGGAGATCCTGGCCGAGATGCGCGGCCATCTGGCGGCGATCCCAGGTGCCGCGACCAATATCGGCCAGCCGATCTCGCACCGCCTCGACCATCTGCTGTCCGGGGTGCGGGCCGAGATCGCGGTCAAGATCTTCGGTCCCGATCTCGACCTGCTGCGCGAGCGGGCCGAGGAGGCGCGCCGCCTGATGGCCGGCATCGAGGGGGTGGTCGATCTGCAAGTCGAAAAGCAGGTGCTGATCCCGCAGCTTCAAATCCGCCTGAACCGCGAGGAGGCGCGGCGCTACGGCCTGGGCCTCGACCAACTGACCGAGGTGCTGCAATCCTCGCTGAATGGCCGGGTGGTGTCGCAGGTGCTGGACGGCCAGCGCAGCTTCGACGTGGTGCTGCGTCTGGCCGAGGATTGGCGGCAGCAAACCCGCGACTTCCGCGGCATCCTGATCGACACGGCGGCCGGCAAGGTGCCGCTGTCGCTGGTCGCCGAGGTGGTCGAGACCACCGGCCCCAACATGATCAACCGCGACGACGCCCAGCGCCGCATCGTGGTGCTGGCCAATTCCCACGGCCGCGACATGGGCGCCATCATCGGCGAGGTGAAGGCCACGCTCGACAAGATGGACCTGCCGCAGGGCTTCTTCATCACCTATGAGGGCCAGTTCAAAAGCCAGGAGGAGGCCAGCCGGCTGATCGCCATGCTGGCCCTGGTGGCGCTGGCCGCCATCTTCCTGGTGCTGTTCAGCCATTTCCGCTCGGCCGTGCTGGCCCTGGTGGTGATGGCCAACGTGCCGATGGCCCTGGTCGGCAGCGTCGCCGCGCTGTGGCTGGCCGGCGAGACGCTGTCGGTGGCCAGTCTGGTCGGCTTCGTCACGCTGACCGGCATCGCGTCGCGCAACGGCATCATGAAGGTCACCCACTACATCCACCTCGTCACCCGCGAGGGCTGCGCGTTCGACGACGCCATGATCCTGCGCGGCTCGCTGGAACGGCTGACGCCGGTGCTGATGACCGCCCTGGTGGCGGCCTTGGCGCTGGTTCCCCTGGTGCTGGCCGGGGGCGAGCCGGGCAAGGAGATTTTGCATCCCGTGGCCGTCGTGATCTTCGGCGGTCTGGTGTCTTCGACGGTGCTCGACACGGTGGTCACGCCGGTGATCTTCCGGCTGGTCGGCCGCGCCGCCGTCCTTCGTCACGTTCAACCTACCCTGGGCGCCGCCGCGCCCGCCTCGCTTGGAGAAACCGCATGAAGACCAAATTACTCGCGGCGGCCGCCTTGGCCGCGCTGTTGCTCGGCCAGTCGCCCGCCGCCGCCCAAGTCTCGCATGGGGGGCGCTCCGCCGAGGCCGGCGCCGCCCGGCTGGAACTGGTGATCGGCGCCGACGCCATCGATCTTTATGTCAGCGACGCGACAGGCAAGCCGCTGCCGGCCGACGCGCTGTCGGGCAAGGCCACGCTGCTGGCGCCGGGCGGCAAGCTCGACGTGACCCTGGCGCCGGCTGGCGGCAATCGTTTGAGCGGCAAGCTGTCCGCCGCCATTCCTCCCGGCACGGCGGCGGTGGTGAATTTGTCGGGCGGCGCCCAGCCGATCGCGGCGCGCTTCGCCAAGGACGACTCGGTGGCGGCGGCCCATGCCGGGCACGGCTCGCACGAGGCGCATGTGGCGGCGGGCGGCAAGCCGGCCTCGGGCTTCGACGGAACCGCGCTCTATGTCGAGCATTGCTCGGCCTGCCACGGCGACAAGCTGCAAGGCCAGCCCAACTGGCAGGCGCGGCTGCCCAGCGGCGAGTTGCCGGCGCCGCCGCTCGACGCCTCGGGCCATGCTTGGCACCACTCGGACCAGCAGTTGTTCGACATGATCAAGTTCGGCGTCGCCAAGTTCGCGCCTCCCGGCTACAAGACCCAGATGCTGCCCTTCGGCGGCACGTTGAGCGATGCGCAAATCCGCGCCATTCTCGACCAGATCAAGGCGAGTTGGCCGGCCGAAATCCGCGCCCGCCAAGCGGCGGTCGGCCAGCCCACCGCCAAACCCGCCGTGGGGGGCCATGCCGGCCATTGAGTTGCTGATCGCCGAGGACGACGACCTCAACCGGGCCATCGTCCTCGGCCTGCTGCGCGGCCTGGACATCGAGCCGGTGCCCGCCCGCGACGGCGCCGAGGCGCTGCGCCTGTTCGCCGAACGGCGCTTCGACGCCGTGCTGATGGATTTGCGCATGCCGGTGATGGACGGCGTCGCGGCGATCAAAGCCATCCGCGCCGCCGAAGCCCAAGACGGCCGCGCCCCGGTGCCGATCGCCGCCCTGTCGGCCGGCTTCGACTCCGACCGCCGCGCCGCCCTGGAGGCGGGCGCCAATCTGTTCCTGCCCAAGGGCTTGTCGCGCGCCGAATTGGCGGCGGCGCTGCGCTTCATGCTGGGCGAGCGCGTCACGGCGCCACCGCCCATCGACTCGCCGCTGAGCCCGCTGCTGCCCGCCTTCCGGCGCAGCCTGGCCGACAGCATCGCGACGATGCGCCGCCTGCTCGCCGAGAACGCGCGCGAGTCCCTGGCCGCCGAAGCCCACCGCGCCCGCGGCCAATGCGCGGTGTTCGGCTATCCGGGACTCGAAGGACTGCTGGCGGGGCTGGAGGAGGGGGCCTCCGCCGACACCGCCGACCTTCTGGACGAGATCGCCCAGGCGCTCGCGCGGCTCATGCCGGCGCCCCAGTGATTACGCCGGCGGCCCGAGCGCGGCCGCCTCTCGACGGAACGCCTTGACCGAGACGAGCATTTCGGCGACTTCGCCCAATTCCGCGCCGATCCCGTCGGTCAGGCCCGGATAGCGCGTTCTGGCGATCCAGGCCGACGCTGGGGCCACGTCGTCCATGATCGGCGCCAAATCGGGATAGAGTGGCACCGCCAGCGCGGCCAGCGCCTCCAGATCGTGGAGACGCGGCACCTTGACCGCCGCCGCCACCAACAAGCCCTTGATGATCTTCTCGGCCGCCTGCTGGCAATGAAAGGCGGCCGGATCGATCAGCGGTGGCTCGCGCTCCAGCGCCATTTCCGCCACGCAGATGTCTTCGTCGGCCTTGGCGAACCATTGGCCGGCTTCCGCCCACTGGCGACATGTCTGGGGATCAGGGACGCTCATAGACCACCACGCCTTCGGTCAGGATGGTGTGGGCGAACGAGCCGATGGCAAGCGCCCGCTCGCGCAACACGCTTTCCCGGCAGGGCAGGATGTCGATCGGCAGGGGGATGCCTTTGCGCGCTTCGTAACTGCGCCGCGAGGACAGCAATTCGTCGGGAGCGTCGTCGTCGACCACCACCATCAGGTCGTAGTCGCTGTCCGCATGGGTGTCCCCGCGCGCCCGACTGCCGAAAAGAATCACCCGGCGTGGATGGAAGACCGAGACCACCTGATTCAACAACCGATCCGGAACCGGATTGACCGATGCCATGATGCCCTCACGCCGCGCCTGGGCTGGCGTCGATGACGTACTCAGTCATGGCCCTCGGCCTCGGCGTCCGCCCGTCGTTCGGCGAGGAACTCGTCGACCACATGGGTCCGCTCGTCGCCCATCCGGGCGCCCACCGTTCGCCGCATACGCGCGACGGCGGCGTCGAACGGCTCCAGCACCAACGCCCCGTCATCGGTCACCCGAGCGGGCACCACGAGGCGACCATTGTCGGCCATCTGTATGTATTCCACGGCAGGGCTCCGAATCCACCTCGTCATGCCCGCGAAGGCGGGCATCCATTCCGGCGACAAGGACCACGACCGCTTGGATGCCCGCTTTCGCGGGCATGACGATCAATGGCACGACCGGCGTATTTTGGCAGCGGAAGACGGAAATGTCACGAAGCGCAAGGGTGGCGTGGCGTCCCGCCGTCTATGATCTTGTCGCGTTTGGCGGGACAGGGCATGATCCCGTACATGGAAAGAACCCGCATCGTCATCGCCGAGGACCACGAGCTGATTCGTCAGGCGGTTTCGGCCCTGCTTTCGGCCGAACCGAACTTGCTGGTGGTGGGCGAGGCGGCGGATGGGTTGGCGGCGGTCGCCATGGCGCGCGATCTGGTGCCCGACGTGGTGCTGATGGACCTGTCGATGCCCGAGATGGATGGCGTCCAGGCCACCCGCGAGATCAAGAAGCGCCGCCGCGAGGTCAAGGTGCTGATCCTCACCGTCGCCCATGACGAGCGCCGCGTCGCCGAGGCGCTGCGGGCCGGCGCCGATGGCTACGCCTTGAAGAAGGCGGGGCGCGATCAATTGGTGCGCGCGATCACCGACGTGTGCGCCGGGCGGCTGTGCCTGTGGGACGGGATCGACCAGGATCTGGTGCGCCGCTACATGACCGAGGGCTGCGACGCCCGCCGACTGTCCAACCTCACCGATCGCGAGCGCCAGGTGCTCAAGCTGATCGCCGAGGGCAACAAGAACAAGGACGTCGCCGACAAGCTGGGCATCAGCGCCAAGACGGTGGAAACCCATCGCGCCCGCATCATGCAGAAGCTCGACGTCCATTCGGGCGTCGATCTCACCCGCGTCGCCCATCGCGAAGGTTTGGTCGAGCAGGGCTGACGCTCAATCGGAGGACGGCATGCGTTCACTGTTCCTTGCCATCGCGGCCGTCGCGATGGCGACCGCCCCGCTGGCGCCGTCGCGCGCCGAGGGTTACGCGGCGGCGCAACTCCTGTCGACCACGACCACCATCATCGGCGAGCCGATCGTCTATCCGACCACCGGGCCGGCCCGCGTCACGGCGGCCATCGTCACGGTGGCGCCGGGCGACTCGACGATCCCGCACCATCACGGCGCGCCCTTGTTCGCCTACATCCTGGAGGGCGAGGTGACGGTCGATTACGGCCCGCCGCACGGCGTTCGCACCCTGAAGAAGGGCGACTCGATGGTCGAGGCGCTGGCCAGTTCGCACCGTGGCCGCAATCTGGGCCAGATCCCCGTGGCAATCCTAGCCGTTTACATGGGCGCCGACGGCACCCGGAACGTGATCGCGGACAAATGATGGGCAAAAGCATTCACATCGGCCAGGGCGACGAGTCGCTGGCCCTCGACCTGTCGGTCGCCAACCGGCATGGGCTGGTGGCGGGGGCGACGGGCACCGGCAAGACCGTCTCCCTGCGCCTGCTCGCCGAGGGCTTCGCCCAAGCCGGCGTGCCGGTCTTCGTGGCCGACGTCAAGGGCGACCTCGCGGGCCTCGCCGAGCCGGGCCAGGCGTCGCCGCGCATCACCGAGCGCCTCGCCGCGCTGGGGATGAAAAAGCACGCCTTCGCGGCCATGCCGGTGGTGTTTTGGGACCTGTTCGGTCGCAACGGCCACCCGCTGCGCGCCACCATCTCGGACATGGGGCCGCTGCTGCTGTCCCGGCTGCTCGGCCTGAACGATGTTCAGCGCGGCGTCTTGGACATCGTGTTCAAGGTGGCCGACGACGAGGGGCTGCTGCTGCTCGATCTGCCCGATCTGCGCGCCATGCTGACCAATGTTTCGGAACGCGCCAAGGAGCTGATGAAGAGCTACGGCAGCGTCTCGGCGGTGTCGGTGGGCGCCATCCAGCGGGCGCTGCTGGGCCTTGAGGGGCAGGGCGCCGACGGCTTCTTCGGCGAGCCGGCGGTCGAGATCGCCGATCTGATGCGGACCACGCCCGATGGTCGCGGCGTGATCAATGTTCTGGCCGCCGAGGAACTGATCCGCAGCCCGCAGCTTTATGGCGGCTTCCTGCTGTGGCTGCTGGCCGAATTGTTCGAGGAACTGCCCGAGGTCGGCGACGTCGACAAGCCCAAGCTGGTGTTCTTCTTCGACGAGGCGCATCTGCTGTTCAACGACGCCCCTCCCGTCCTGCTGCAACAGGTCGAGCAGGTGGTGCGCCTGATCCGCTCGAAGGGCGTGGGGATTTATTTCTGCACCCAATCGCCGACCGACGTGCCCGACGCGGTGCTGGGCCAACTCGGCCACCGCATCCAGCACGCCTTGCGCGCCTTCACGCCGCGCGACAAGAAGGCGGTGGCGGCGGCGGCCGAGACCTTCCGGCCGCGTCCCGGCCTGGACACCGGCCGCGCCATCCAGGAATTGGCGGTCGGCGAGGCGCTGGTCTCGCTGCTTGACGCCAATGGCGTGCCCGGCATGGTGCAGCGCGTGCTGATCGCTCCCCCCGTCTCGCGGCTGGGGCCGCTGTCGGCCGCCGAACGCGCCAAGGTGATGGCCGCCAGCCCGCTGGCCGGCAAATATGACGAGGCGGTCGACCGCGAGTCGGCGCACGAGATGCTCGCCGCCCGGATCGGCGCGGTCGAGGACGAGGACGAGGAGGAGGCGGTGGCCCCGATCAAGCGGCGCAAGGCGCCGCCGAAAACCACCGGCCAGCAAGTCGCCGAGGCGGCGATGAAAAGCGCCGCCCGCGGGGTCGCCAACGCCATCGGCTCGTCGCTCGGCCGCTCGCTGGTGCGCGGGGTGCTCGGCGCGCTGTTCAAGAAGTGACGCCGTGATCCGCCCGGCCCTGCCGGCGCTGGCCTCCGCCTTGCTGTTTGGCGCCAGCACGCCGTTCGCCAAGCTGCTGCTCGGCGAGGTCGGGCCGCAAGTGCTGGCCGGCTTGCTGTATCTGGGATCGGGGTTGGGGCTGGCGGCGCTGCTGGCGGGGCGCCGGCTGCTTGGCCGGCCGGCGGCCGAGTCGCCGTTGCGTCTGGCCGATCTGCCCTGGCTGATCGCGGTGGTTCTGACCGGCGGCGTCGCGGCGCCGCTTCTGCTGATGATCGGGCTGGCGACCACGCCGGCCTCGGTGGCGGCGCTGATGCTCAACCTCGAGGGGCTGGCCACGCTGGGCATCGCTTGGGCGGTGTTCCGCGAAAGCGTCGATCGTCGGCTGCTGCTCGGCGCCTTCGCCATTCTGGCCGGGGCGGCGCTTTTGTCGTGGCAACCGGACGGCGGCGGCGGCGCGGTGGGTTGGGGCGCGGTGGCGATCGCGGCGGCCTGTCTGGCCTGGGGCGTCGACAACAATCTGACCCGCCGGCTGTCGGGCGCCGATCCGGTGCAACTGGCGGCGCTCAAGGGATTGGTGGCGGGGGTGGTCAATCTGACCATCGGGCTGGCGCTGGGGGGCGCCTTGCCGGCGGTCCCCGTTCTGGCCGGGGCGGCGGTGGTCGGGCTGCTGGGCTATGGGGCCAGTCTGGTGCTGTTCATCCTGGGCTTGCGGACGCTCGGCACGGCGCGCACCGGCGCCTATTTCTCGACGGCGCCGTTTCTGGGCGCGCTGCTCGCGGTGACCATGCTGGGCGAGCCGGCCGGTTGGCAACTCGGCGCCTCGGCGCTGTTGATGGCGGTCGGGCTGTGGCTGCATCTCGCCGAGCGGCACCAACACCACCACGAACACCAGCCGATCGAGCACGAGCACGCCCATTCCCACGACGCGCATCATCAACATCACGAGGGCGAAACGCCACCCGGCCCGCACGCCCATCGCCACACGCACGACCGGCTGCCCCACGCGCATCCGCACCATCCCGACCTGCATCACCGCCACGGCCATTCGAAGGAGTCTCCATGACCGACACCCCTCCCAGCGCCGCGGCGGTCGAAACGGCCGCCCGCGACGCCGCGACGGCGATCTTGAGCCAAACCGGCGATTTCGCGGCGGCGGCGCGGGCGGCGATCGCGGTCGCCGAAGGCGTGATG
>JADGAL010000489.1 GCA_015232025.1 Alphaproteobacteria bacterium | reverse complement strand
CTTGGTGAAGCCGAGCAGCAGGTCCATGGCGTCCAGCACCACGACCCGGTCGCGCCCCTCCTGCACCGCCTCGATCACGCCGTTGACCATCTCGAACAGGCGGCGGTGGTGGGTGTCGATGCGCTGGATGTCGACGCCGTACTCGTCGCGCCAGATCAGCGGCGCGCGTTGCGACGTCTCGGCCTCGGCCACCACGCGCATGCGCCGCTCGTGCGTCTCGAACAGCTTCCAGCGCACGCCGGGGATGCCCGACAGCGTGATCGCCGGCACCTGGTACAGCTCGACCGCCTCGAGGGCGCGCAGGCGGAACAGGCCCGGCGTCTCGAACATCGCGGTCTCCTCGCCGAAGAAGTCGCCGGCGTCCAGCACCTCGACCACGTCCTCGCCGATCAGGCGGCGCACCCGGCCGGATTTGACGATCATCACCATGCCGTAGCGCGGCTCGATCACCGCGCCGGCCGCGAAGCCCACCGCCTTCATCTCCTTGGCGATGCGGTTCAAGACCGGCGCCGAGACGACCTCGCCGAACAGCCAGGTGCGCTGAAGGAATTCGCGGTTCTCCTGGGCCAGCGAGATGCCGGCGAACAGATCGTTCGAGGTGACGAATTGCAGATACAGGTCGCACGGCAGGCGCAGCGCCTGCACGAAGCTGACGGCGCGATAGGTCTCCATGGCCGGCAGCCCGTGCAGCCCCGACAGCTCGCCGATCAGGGCGCCGGCCGACAGCACGCCGCGCAGGCCGGTCTCGGCCGACAGCACCTCGACATTGCCGGTCATCACCAGGAAGATCTCGTCGTTGGGCACGCCCTCCTTGATCAGCATCGATTCGGGATTGAAGGCCACCACCTTGTTGTTCATCAGCATGCGAAGCTGATGCGGCTTGACGGTCGGGAAATAGGCGGCCAGGAACTCCCAGGCGTAGCGCCAAGCGTAATCCTGGTTGCCGGGAATGAACACGTCGACGGTGCCGAACGGGGCGCCCGAGCCGATCGCCTTTTCCTCGTCGCTGTGCTTGTGCGCGGTGTGGGCCAGGATGATCTTGCCCGAGCGGTCGTCGCGGAAATCGCGGGCGTCGCCATGGATCGGGCCGCCGCCGATGTCGACCTTCTTGACCGTGGCCGGCGCCATGTAGTCGACCATCACCTTGTCGAACAAAGCCTGGCTGATTCCGGGCGCCGAATCGTCGGCGGTGACCATCGATTCGAGCACCCGGCGGCTGGCCAGGTCGGCGAGATGGGCGTAGGTGCGCCAGCCCCCCTCCCACAGCCCGCGGAACAGGAACACGGTGGTCTCGACCGGATGGGGCGACAGGATCGGCTTGACCTCCAGGCCTTCGATGTCGTTCCAGGCGTCGATCTCCAGGTCGCAGACCTCGAAATAATCGGCGAAGCTGTCCTCCTCGATCGACAGCAGCGCCGCCAGCTTCTTGGTCACCGAGGCGCGCACCAGGGGCGTCGCGAAATATTTGATGCGGTGGTCCGAGCGGATCAGGGTCGGCAGGCCGGCGAAATGGTCGTCGTGCGAATGGGTGTGGAAGACGCCTTCGATCTCGTTGACGCTGATCCCCAGCGCGGTGAGGTTCGACATGATGTTGGGGCCGGCGTCGATCAGATAGGCCTTGCCCTGATACATCAGGATCGAGCCCATCGAGGGCCGGTTGAAGTCCCAGCCGTCGCCCTCGCCGGAATGCACCACGGCGAAATAGTCGCGCGCCACCTGATGCATGCCCAGCGGATAGGGCGCCTCGTAGGTCTCGTAAAGCGGCAGGTTGAGATCGACGGTCATCGTCTCGTCGCCATGCTCGAACTCGAACACGTTGAGGCGCAGGCGGCGCACGAACAGGCCGTTGCGGATTTCGACCTTGTCACCCTCGATATGCAGGCTGTCGATCAGCTCGGCCGGGTGGCGGATCTTGCCGAAGGCGAATTTCAGCTTCATCCGCATCTGCTCGCGGGCCTGATCGGGGGTCAGGCCGGCGTCGACCATCTCCTCTTCCGAGATCAGGCCGTAATTGCCGCGATAGATGTATTGAAGCTGCGCCGACACCTGCTGCGGCAGGCCGATCAGCATCGGCTTCTGGCCGGTGTTGTTGGGGTGGTTGGGCAG
>JADGAL010000488.1 GCA_015232025.1 Alphaproteobacteria bacterium | reverse complement strand
CCAGCCAACTCCGACCAACTCCAATTCATCTGGGCCGTACCATGAAGCAAGCATCGTGCCGGACAGCCGTGGACTTGATCCGGCCATCCCACGCGGCTCCGTGGTGGATGCCCGTGTCAAGCACGGGCATGACGGCGAAGGGTACGGGCAATTCGCCGCCCGCTTCGTTCCTTGGTGCTCGCCTCCTCTCCACTCGTCTTGGCCGGGGTGGTGGATGCCCGTGTCAAGCATGGGCATGACGGCGAAGGGTCGCGGGAAGGACGATGTATCTGGAATGTCGCGCGAGCGACAAACGCCAATCGCGCCGCGGCTTTCGCCACGGCGCCGGCGGAATTGTCGGTTCTCTGGTAATCCGCGGCCGGAGACCCGGCGCGCGGCGACCGGCTAGAAGCCTTCGCGCTCCAGGCGCTTGCGCTCGAGCTTGCGAGCCCGACGCACCGCTTCGGCGCGCTCGCGCGCTTTGCGCTCGGACGGCTTCTCGTAGTTACGCCGCAGCTTCATTTCGCGGAAGATACCCTCGCGCTGCATCTTCTTTTTGAGCGCCTTGAGGGCTTGGTCGACATTGTTGTCGCGGACGAGAACCTGCACGTTTTCCAACGCTCCTCTACCAAGGTAACAGAGACCGTGACGGCGAGGCATCGCCCCCCGTCCGGCAGGCGCTTTGATAGCACAAGGTATCCGGCTTGAAAAGGGCCGCACGCTTTCTCAATCCAATGTTTACGCTCGGCCGGGCCGGGGCCATATTGTGGCCATGGCCATATTGAAGATCGCCCGAATGGGGCACCCGGCGCTCAGGCGCCCCGCCAGCCCGGTCGATGACCCGCTGGCGCCCGAAATCCGCCGTTTGGCGGCCGATATGATCGCGACCATGGACGATGCCGGCGGCACCGGACTGGCGGCGCCCCAGGTGCATGTGCCGCTACGGATGGTGGTGTTCCGGGTCGCCGCGTCGCGGGTCGGCGACGGCCTGGGGGCGGTGCCGACCACCGTTTTGATCAATCCCGAGATCATCCCGCTCGACGAGTCGGTCGAGACCGCCTTCGAGGCGTGCCTCTCGGTGCCCGGACTGACCGGCCCGGTGGCGCGTCTGGTCCATATCGGTTATGCCGGCTGGGGGCTCGACGGGTCGCGAATCGCACGCGAGGCGCGCGGTTTCCACGCGCGAGTCGTCCAGCATGAATGCGACCACCTCGACGGCGTTCTGTACCCGGCCCGCATGGCCGACATTTCGGCGCTGGGATTCGTCGAGGAATTGCGGCGCGCCGCACAACAAGGAGACTCCGCATGACCGACCTCGAGGCGCGGCGGGACGCGCTCCTGCTCGCCACCCTTCCGCATGTTCCCTTCGAAGGGTGGACCCCGCGCGCCCTGCGCGAAGGCGCGCGCGAGGCGGGGCTTGATCCGACCGAGCCCGGCACTCTGTTCCCCGGCGGGCCGGCCGAGATGGTCGCGCATTTCTCGGACTTCGCCGATCGCCGGATGGAAGAGGATCTGCTGGCCCTCGTCCCGCCGCCGCAAAAGGTCGGCGAGCGCGTGCGCGAGGCGATCCGCCTGCGTCTCGAGCGTTGGTCGGGCGAACGCGAGGCGGTGCGCCGCGCCGCCAGCCTTCTCGCCATGCCGCAGAACGCGCCGCTCGCCGGCCGGGCCACCTTCGCCACCGTCGACGCCATCTGGCACGCGGCGGGCGACGACTCGGTCGATTTCTCCTGGTACACCAAGCGGGCCACCTTGGCCGCGGTGTTCTCGACCACGGTGCTGGTCTGGCTGGACGACGATTCGCCGGACATCGAGGAGACGCTGGCCTTCCTTGATCGACGCCTCGCCGATCTGGCCCAAATACCCAAGCTGCGCGGCCGCGTCGAGACGCGGCTTTCGCTGCTGCCCAACCCGATGCGCCTGCTGCCCGCCCGCGGCCGCCGCGGTCGCCGATTCGGCCTGACGCGGGGATGAGCGCGGTGGCCGGGGATCTGGCCGCTCGCGTCTCGGCGTTCGACGGCCTGTTGGCCCAACTGGGCAAGCGCGGCCTGGATGTCGGGCGGCTGGCCGACATCCGTCGCCACGGCGACGAGGTGGGCGCCGCCATCCGGCGGGCGCGGGCGGCGGGGATCG